>NZ_LSKN01000135.1:0-6239 GCF_001557075.1 Methylobacterium sp. CCH7-A2 | reverse complement strand
CACGCGGCTCGTCGGCTCCGATCGCGAGGATGACGCCGCCGATCAAGGCCTTCGCTTCCTCGTTCCAGTGCGCCTCGCCGGCTTCGCCTGGCGCGTCGAAGACGAGCGCGTCGGCCAGGGTCGCGGCTTCCTCGGCGACATCGATGCCGTCGGGATCGAGATGCTGCAGCGGATTGAAGGCGGCCGACGCGATGCCGGTGACACCGAACGGATCCAGCACATGGACCTTGCCGAAGCGGTCGCGAGCTCGCGCCGTCACTTTGGCGTTCTCGCCCTTGGGGTCGATGCAGATCACCGAGCGATCGACGGTGAGGAGGTTTGGAATGATCGTGCCGACGCCCTTGCCGGTACGGGTCGGCGCCATCGTGAGAAGATGGGCCGGGCCGTCATAGCGCATCAGCTTCCCGGTCGCGGGATCGCGGCCGATCAGCAGCCCGGATCTGCCACGCGTCAGCGCGGAGACCTCGTTGTCGTAGGCGAAGCGGGCCGAGCCATGGGTGGCGTCGTCATCGGCCATCCCGAAATGCTCCACCATCGGCTTCATCACGAAGCGCGCCAGCGTCATCAGTCCGAGCAGGCAGGCGAGCAGATTGCCGGCGAGATGGAGCGAGGTGCCGGCCATGCCGATCGCGTCCATGGCGAGATGGACGGCAAACAGCAAGGCGACCGTGACGATGCCGGCGATCGCCCCGACCTTTGCGACATAGTGGATCGCGGCGACGGGCCCGAACACGGCGCAGCCAAGCGCCCACAATGGATCGCGCCAGGCGGCGCGCAGCATGTTCACGAAAGCGATTTTTGCCACCATCAGGCACGCTCAGCCGCAGCGGCCGGATCGCCGGAGGCCTGAGATGCAACGGCCGCCTTCTCAGCCGTGGACAGCTCGATCAGGTCGGGGAAGAGCGTGCGGTCACCGTCGCGGGTGAGGAAGCCGGGCAGCTCGCGCTTCAGCCATGCCCGCAGCCGATCGACGAACTCGGCATCCTTGCTGGTCTCCAGTCGCTGCAGGACCAGCGCCCCGAGCAGCACCTTGCGCCTTGTGTCCTTGGCGCGCTCCTGGCGGCCGAGCCTCGCCTGCAGGGTTTTGCGCTGGGCATCGAGCTGGGCCAGCCGCTCCTCGATTGATCGTCTCGCCATTAGGCGTCTCCGTCATCGTGAGCGCCCGGTTCTAACGGCGTGGGCAGCGCCAGCCAACCCCTGGGCGAAACATTGGAACGGTTCGAGCCAAGCCAGTGCGCCCCGACATGCCAATCCCATCGCCGATCATCCTAGCACAAAGCGTGCCGCGAGCGGACCACGCGAAGCGTCAGGAGCGTAGCGGATGGTGCTTTAAGTGCGCACTTACGAGTTGTTGCACAACTAAGCGCCTGATAGGGTAGTTGCGAACCAGGGTTTCGCGAATTGGCGATCTACCATCTCAGCATCAAGCCGATCAGCCGTGGCATGGGCCGCAGCGCGGTCGCGGCAGCGGCGTATCGCGCCGGGGAACGGCTGACGAACGATCGCGACGGCGTCACGCATGATTTTACCCGGCGGGGCGGGGTGGAGCATTCCGAGATCGTCTTGTCGCGTGGGTCGGATGCAGAATGGGCGAAGGATCGGGCGACATTGTGGAATGCGGCCGAGGCGGCCGAGGGGCGTAAGGATGCTCGGGTGGCCCGGGAGTTCGAGATCGCTTTGCCGCATGAGCTGAATGCGGATGAGCGACTGGAGGCGACGAGGTCGTTCGCGCAGGGCTTGGCCGATCGCTATGGGACGGCGGTCGATGTCGCGATCCATTCTCCGCATGGCGAGACGGATGTGCGCAATCATCATGCCCATCTGTTGATGACGGTGCGGGCTGTCGGGTCCGAGGGGTTTTTGGACAAGACCTCGATCGAGCGGGAGAACAAGTGGCTGTTGTCGCAGGGGCTGCCGACCTCGTCGATGCAAATGCGCGAGATCCGCCAATCCTGGGAGCAGGTCGCCAATGAGCGGTTGGCGGCGGCAGGCTTGGACGTGCGGGTCGATCATCGCTCGCATCAGGAGCGCGGGCTGGAGATCGAGCCGACCGAGCATGTGGGGGTGTTCGCCACCCAGATGGAGCGGCGTGGGGTCGAGGTCTCCCGGACCCGGCTCGACGGGGATGCGGCGCGGCGCAATGCCGATCTGATCGCCGAGAAGCCGGAACAGGTTCTGACGCTGATCACCGGCGAGAAGAGCGTGTTCGATCGGCATGATGTCGCAAAAGCCCTGCATCGTTCGATCGACGGCGCGGACGCGTTTCAGGATGCGTTCGCGAAGGTGATGTCGTCGGATGCTCTGGTCGAGCTTCAGGCGGAGCGGGTCGATCAGAACGGCGAGATCACGCTGGCGCGATACTCAACGAAGGAGATGGTGACGCTCGAGCGCGGCATGGCGGAGGGAGCCGTGCGGATGAGCGAGGCGTGCAGGCATGGTGTCGATGGCACTCATGTCGATGCGGCCTTGGCCGAGCAGGATGGTGCGATCCGGCGTGGGGTTGCGGCCGATACCGCCTGGCAGGTGGCGCGCGGGACTTTGTCGGAATCCGATCGGGATCGGGCGCTCGATTCCGCAGGCCTGAGCGGCGAGCAGCGTCGGGCGGTGGAACATGTCACCGGCGGCGAGCAGATCGCGGTCGTGGTCGGATTGGCGGGCGCCGGCAAGAGCACGATGTTGGCTGCTGCGCGCGACGCCTGGGAGCGGCAGGGCTATGCGGTTCATGGTGCGGCCTTGTCGGGCAAGGCAGCCGAGGGCTTGGAGGAGGCGTCAGGAGTCGGCTCGCGGACGCTGGCGTCGTGGGAGCATGGCTGGAAAGCTGGACGCGGCGAGCTTGGGCCCAAGGACGTCATGGTGATCGACGAGGCCGGCATGGTCGGATCGCGTCAGCTCGCGCGCTTTGTCGCCGAGACAGAGCGCACAGGCGCAAAACTCGTCATGGTCGGGGACCAGGAGCAATTGCAGGCGATCGGGGCGGGCGCGCCGTTCCGCGCCATCGCGGAGCGGGTCGGGTTTGCCGAGCTGCAGGACATCCGCCGGCAGCGCGAGGACTGGCAGCGGAAGGCGTCCGGCAATCTTGCGCGGCACAGAACGAGCGAGGGGCTCTCTGCCTACGCCGAGCGCGGCGACGTCCGGTTCAGCGAGACGCGCGACGCGGCGCGGGCTGCGATCGTCGCCGACTACATGGCGGACGCTGCCGAGCGGTCGGAGGGCTCGCGCGTCGCAATGGCGCATCGGCGGGTCGATGTTCGGGCGCTCAATGCCGATATCCGTGCGGCGCGGCAGGATGCCGGCGAACTGGCGCGCGGGGAGGGGGATCAGGGGCAGCTTGGCCGCGAGCACGTGTTCCAGACCAATGACGGCAAGCGGTCCTTCGCACCCGGCGATCGGGTCGTGTTCCTCGAGAACAATCGCGAGCTTGGCGTGAAGAACGGCATGCTCGGGACCGTGGTGTCCGTCGAGCCGGACCGGATCACGGCCCGACCCGACGGACTCGCGCGCGCCGGGGGAGAACAACGCACGGTGTCGTGGGCGACGAGCGACTATGCCGCGTTCGATCACGGCTACGCAACCACGATCCACAAGACGCAAGGCGCCACCGTCGATCGCGCCTTCGTCATGGCGTCGGGCACGATGGACCGGCATCTCACCTATGTCTCGATGACGCGCCATCGCGATCAGGCGACGCTGTATGCCGGCAAGGACGAGTTCAAGGACGGGATGGGGTCGCTTGCGGCGCGGCTCGGCCGCGACGGGTCGAAAGAAACCACGCTCGATTATGCGCAGGGGTTTGCCGAGCGGCGGGGGATCGCCGAGCGGTTCGGGGTGAAAAGCGACATCGAGGTTGAGCGCGGCAACGATGGGCAGGCGCGGCAGCGACTCGGCAGCGAGGGATCGCGGGACGAGGTCGGGCGCAATCCCGGGATCGGGGATCGAGCTGCCGATCGGCGTGGTGATGGTGGCCCGCAGGGGCGCGTCGCCGGCGGAGAGGGTGTCAAGAGCGCTGCCACGGCTGCGGAGACGCCGGCGGCCGGGCGCAGCATGTTCGCCGGGCTCAAACTTGGGGCAGGGCGGGGCAGGCCGCAGGAGCGTGATGGCGCGTTGTCGGGGCGGAAGGGCGGCGGGAGCCCGGCCGCGCCTGCGTCAGGCTCCGCTGCGGCTCGCGTAAAGGTTCTGGCCGCCGTCGAGGCCTATGCGAAAGCCTATCAGGATGCGGCTCGAATGAAGACGGCCGATCTGCCAGTGCTTCAGCATCAGAAGCTGGCGCTGCGGACAGCCGGCGCCGCCATGGAAAAGGCCCGGCCGGGATCAACGCAGGAGATGGCCTCAGTGCTGAAACATGAGAGCCTGAGCCAGCGGGCGATGGCCGAACTGAGCGGACCAGCGCGCGCCGCGCAGCTCGTGGCCGGTATGGATCGCGAGCGTCAGCGGCAGGTGCAGCGTGAAACGGCTCAGCAGGGCATGGTGCGTGCGGACACGAAGCCGGGGCGGAACGAGGCAGCGCGTGAGTCGGATGCCGAGAAGCACGTCCGCGAGCGTGACAAAGGCATGGAGCGGTGAGCGTGACGAGCGACGACGGAAGTGAGCGCGGCGAGAGTGATGCGGCGCTGGCCTTCGCTGCGCTTCAGGCGCAAGTTGCGAGCTTGCGCCAGGCTGTCGAGGCGCTGCCGGCTATCGTCGAAGGGGCGACGCGAGTGACCGACTACACGCCGACGCTGGGCGCGGTCGTCAAGGTGCTGACCCAGGTTGAGGCTCGAATCGTCGCGATCCAGGATCATCCGGCAATGAAGATGACGCCTGAGCAGCATGGCCGGGCGATGGGGCGGGCCGGGGCCGAAGCGTTCGCCGAGGCCGCGCGGGTGATGCGGGATGAGGCCGATGCGCTGAAACGCGAGCGGATGCACCTAGCGGGAATCGTCGATGGGGCGGTAACGCGGCAGGTTCAGAGGCGGCGACAGTTATGGTTTGGCGTGTCTGGACTTGTGGCCGGATCAATAGTGGTGCTGTTGATTAAATGAATTCGTTCCTCTCAAGGCTTGCATTGGCTGTGTCGGGTTGGGGCGGCGCTCCTTGACCAAGCGCCACCCCGCGCCGCAGCAACTGCAGGGGAGCGATTGCTGTAGCCAAGCTACGGTACGTGTTTTTATAAGAAAGTCATTCATTTTGTCATCTGTGCCCTTAATTCTTTGAAAAGAGCAAAAGACGCATCGCTAAAGTCCGAATTTCGGTTTTTGTCACACCAACTTTTTAGGTAAGCCATCTGACTTTGGACTGGGAAATTTTGGGGAAGCAAGTCAAGACCGTCATCTACACCAACAGGAGCTCGGACTAACGCGCCGTTCATGAATCCTTGCGCCCAAGCGAAGTACTGTTTCTCGGAAACGTCATTCCCCTGAGTATCGCTAATAAATTTGTCGCATCTTGATACGCCAAGCCCTACAATCTTTACATTTTGGGCAATTGTCGCGCTTGAAAATAAGATCGCATTCACGGTGATGGCGCAGATGGCATATGGTAACTTCATAGCTAGATCCTTTGATGATTGATAGCGTCGGACGTTTTGCGAATTCGATGAGGCGTGCCCCTTGATAAGTCAACAGGCTCGGCGGTGCTCGATTGACGGAATCGAAATTGGCACGGCGGCCGTCACTCGCTTCACCACATTGTATCAAGAGGTTGATCCAGAAAGGTCGATCGATGCAATATGCATCTTTGAGGGTGCGATGAGACATGATCAAGTTCATCTTCGCGTCGATCGGTGGTTGATGCGAAGACCGTAGATCGTGACGATCGCGCAGTTTGCGGCAAGACAACCGTGTTCATCTTCCCCTGGCCTGTGCTAACCCAAGACAACCGCACCAGCTGCTCGATCTGATTGCCAGGCAGGGCGTTAAATGAAATTCGCCGCACTCAATTTTTGGGAGATCGCGTCCCATCTCGTTGATCTCGCCTTGGCTTACCTGATCGCACTACCGATCGGGTGGGATCGCGAGCACGAGGAACGCAGCGCCGGGATCCGTACCTTTCCGCTTGTCGCTATGGCAAGCTGCGGCTTCGTTCTGATTGCACTCGGCGTGCTTGGCAAGGGCTCGATCGGACAGGCCCGAATCCTCGAGGGGCTGATCACCGGTGTCGGCTTCATCGGAGGTGGAGCTGACGTTGCCCCGTATTTGCCCTCGTTCATAACTGGACTCTGTTCTCGATGTGGTCCGTCCTGGACCGGGTTGCAAACTCGTTGG
>NZ_LSKN01000134.1:0-2634 GCF_001557075.1 Methylobacterium sp. CCH7-A2 | reverse complement strand
GGCGGGAGCCGGCCCGCCGCAGCAGCCCGACGCAGCCGCGCTGCCGCCGCCCGCCTTGCCGCCCGGCGTGGCGCTGCAGACGCCTGTCTCCGGCAGCACGAGGTCGACCCGCCTTGCCGCCTCATGGTCGCCCGCGAGCGCGGCGACGATGGAGCGGACCTGCTCATGGCCGGTCGCGAGCAGGAAGGTCGGGGCCCGGCCATAGGCCTTCATCCCGGCGATGTAGAAGCCGGGCTCGGGATGGGCGAGCTCGGCCGCGCCATGCGGGCGCACCGTGCCGCAGGAATGTTCGTTCGGGTCGATCAGCGGCGCCAGCACTGGCGGGCATTCCAGCGCCGGGTCGAGCGCGACCCGCAATTCCCGGAGCGGGCCGAGGTCCGGGCGGAAGCCGGTGGCGACGATCAGCTCGTCGACCAGGACCGTGCGACCGTCATCGGCGATCAGCCTCAGCCCGGCTGCATCGCTCTCGATCCGCTCGAGCCGGTAGCCGGTTTCGACGGCGAGGCGCCCGCTCTCGACGAGCTGCGCGAGGCGCAGGCCGAGTTCGCCGCGCGCCGAGAGTTGGTCGGCGGCGCCACCGCCATAGGCCTTGGCGACATCCGCGCCGCGATAGAGCCAGGTGATAGCCGTCGGAACCGGGGCGTCGGGCAGGGCGGCGAGCGCGGTCAGCGTGCCGATGGCGCTGTGCCCGCCGCCGAGCACGGCGACCCTGCGGCCGGCATAGCGCGCGCGGTCGGCGCCGAGCACATCCGGCATGCCATAGCGGATCCGCCCGGCGTTCTGCGCCTCGCCAATCGCGGGAAGCCCGCCCGAGCCGGCGGGGTTGGGCGAAAACCAGGTGCCGGAGGTGTCGATCACGGCGTCCGCGAAGAGCGTCGTCTCCTCGCCGCCGGTGCGGCAGCGCAGCGCGAAGGGCGCTGTTTCGCGCCCGGCGGTGCGGACCTTGTCGAAGCCGCGGCGCGAGACGGCCACGACCTCGGTGCTCAGCCGGATGCGCTCGCGCATCGCAGTGATCGCCGCCAGCGGAGCGAGGTAGCGCGCGACGAGATCGCCGCCGGTCGGATAGCTGTCGCCGTCCGGGCGCGTCCAACCCGCGGCCTTCAGCAGCCGCTCGGCCGCCGCATCGACATTGAAGGCCCAGGGCGAAAACATCGGCACATGCGACCACTGCCGGACGGCATGACCGACCGCAGGCCCCTTCTCCAGCACGACCGGATCGAGCCCGCGCTCGATCACATGTGCGGCGGCCGCGAGGCCCACCGGTCCCGCACCGATGATGGCGATCGTCTGGCTCATGACTGTTCTCCCTGTCCCCTGATTGCCGGCGCCGTCAGGCGGCGCTGGCACCCGACGTCTCGCAGCACTCGTCGCGGCAACACTCTGCCACGAGGAAGTCGACGAGCCCGTTCATCACCTCGAAATTCGCGCGGCAGACGAGGGTGCGGCCCTGCCGCTCCTGCGTCACCAGCCCGGCGACGATCAGCGCCTTCAGATGAAAGGAGAGGGTCGACTGCGCGATGCCCAGCCGGCTCTGGCAATCCCCCACCGACAACCCGCCATGACCGGCGCGGACGAGGGCGCGGTAGAGCGAAAGCCGGGTCGGATTGCCCAACGCCTCCAGGCGCGACGCTGCGATGATCGTGTCCATGCCGCGAGCATGATCGACACCGCAAAGGTCGTCAATCGATATTTCCGGTTTTATCGAAATGAAGCGCTGCGGCGGGTGCGCCCGTCAGAACCGGTAGATCCGACGCGCATTGTCATGGAACAGGCGGTCGCGCTCGCTTTCGCTCATCGCCGCCGTCGCGGTGAGGAAGCCGGTGAAGATCGTGTCGAAATCCCCCACGAGCCCGTCGACCGGGAAATTACTGGCGAACATCGCCCTGTCCAGCCCGAAGATCGCGATCGCGTCGCGGATCACCGGCCCGTTGGCCTCGACGGTCCAGGGCCGCCCCGGCAGGCCGATGCCGGAGATCTTGAGGGCGATATTGGGCTGCGCAGCCGCCTGCTCCAGCGCGCGGCGCCAGGAAGCGAGCGCCTCCGGGCTGCGGTCGGCCGGCAGGCCGGTGTGATTGACGATGATCTGCGTCGCGGGGAAATCTCGTGCCAGATCGGCTGCGGCATCGAGATGCCACCAGGGGGTCTGCAGATCGTAGGACAGGCCGTGTCGCGCCAGCAGGGCATAGCCCTCGCGCCAGCGCGGATCGTCCATCGAGCCCGGTGCGTTGCGGCGGGCGTCCTGTGGCTTGCCGGCCGCCGCGGGCTTGTGCCGGACGCCGCGCACGATCGGCACGGCCGCATGGGAGGCGAGCAAGGCCCCGGCCTCCGGCGCCGCGAAATCGCACCAGGCGACGATGACGGAGGGCACGCCCTCGCGCGCCGCGACCGCCGCGACCCAGGGGCTTTCCAGCGCCGCCTTGTCGCGCGCCCACTCGGCCTCGACATAGACCGAGCCCGTGACGGGCCAAGCCTTCGTGTCGGCGCGGTAGTCGGCCGGGAGATAGTTGCGGCAGATCGGCGAATAGTCGCCATAGCGGAAGGGGATGCGCTCCGCCTTCAGCCAGGGCAGGTCGTTGGCGAGGTCCCAGATGTGGTGATGCGCGTCGATCACGGCGCGCATCACCACATCTGGGA
>NZ_LSKN01000133.1:0-285 GCF_001557075.1 Methylobacterium sp. CCH7-A2 | reverse complement strand
TCGCCGCAGGCGCCCAGACGTGCGGATGGGTCCCAGAAGAACGTCTCTCCCGCCGGCTGCTCGACCAGGGCATAGCGCCAGCGATGCGCCGCTCTGAAGCTCGGGTCAGCCGTTTCACCGGTGAGCTCGCGGAAGCGGGCCTGCAGTGCGGCGGCCGCCCACTCCGGCGTCTCTTCCAGATGTTCGCGCGACCAGGCCGGCGTGGCGTGAACGACGATGGCGTCGCCGCTGGCGTCGCGGCCGGGCTTGGAGCTGTCGCGGGCGATCCAGGCGATCGTCGAGTCG
>NZ_LSKN01000014.1:0-52078 GCF_001557075.1 Methylobacterium sp. CCH7-A2 | reverse complement strand
CCGGATCTGCACCATAGCGCCGCCGGTGGGGCGGGGGCGTCCACATCATCAAGCTTGGGATGTGGACCCGAGCGAGCCGTGGCCGGATGGCTGGATTTGAGAAACGCGCGAAGCGCTAACGCCACAGCCGGCACTGCCGGCTCTTGACGTGGACCTGCGGGAACCAGCCCGTCCACATGATCTGCGCTAGGGCGCGGGCGCCTCGATAGGTGCACAGGTGTGAAAAATTTAACTTAATTTATTTTGACCTGATATAATTCGATTTGATGCGATATGATGTTATATGTGAGAGCATGCCTATGGGCGTGGTTTGTTGCAATCGGCGGGGATGAAGGCAGGGGAATGGCGAAGCGGTCGGTGATCAGTGATGTGAATCTGCTGCAAGGAGCAGAAGCGATCGCGGCCGATATGCAGGGACCGGACGGGCAGCGCCTGAAGCTGGCGAGGGTCATCGACGTCCATCTCGGCTGGTTCGAGCAGGCTCGTCGCCGCGGCCTGGAATGGAACGACATCGTCGCGCTGCTGTTCCGTGCGGGTGCGACCCGAAGCGATGGACGCCCGCTGTCGCGGGGACATCTGCAATCGCTGGTCTGGCGCAAGCAACCTGCTGAGCGGCAGGCGGCGGGCCAGACGGCGGAGCACCAATATTTAGTGCCTGCATCCCCGAAACAGCCAGCCCGGCTGGAGCCATCGCGCAGGAACTCCGAGCCCGCCCTCGGTCGAGGCAAACGGCAACCCGCGAAGCCAACGAACGCCAGTCCCGCCACTTTGCGCGAGCAGCCGGAACGCGTGACCGACGTCGCCGAAAAGAGCGACGCGCAGCCGGAGGGGGATGCGCTGCTCGCCTATATGAAACGTGCCGCCCGGCTCCGGCGGGACGAATAACTGCCGGAGCGGCAGCGCCGCCCGGCTCATTCCACTCTTGCGGCCTGAATGACGACGCCCCGCCGGAAGCGTCCGGCGGGGCGTCGTCGGTGGTCTCATTCGCCGTTGCGGCGGCTGGGGCGGGACCAGATCAGGCTGTAGCTCTCGCCGTCCTCGTCGTCGAAGAGGTTGGCGAAGATCGGGGCGGTGAAGCTGGGATCGTCGAGCTTGAGCCCGAGATAATCGCGGCCTTCGCTGGAGCGCTTGGACCAGGCGGCACCGATTTCGGCGCGGCCGACGAAGACGCGGTGGCTGGGAGCGTTCTCCCCGGTGACGCGGGTCTCCGGGACGATGCGGACACCTTTGGCCTGGACGCTGAGGGTGACAATGTCGCCGGCGAACTCGTTGGTGGCGGTCTGTTTGAAGGTGCCGATGGTGGCCATGGTGGTTCTCCTTGATGTCTGCTTCGAGCCCGCACCGTTGCGGCCTCGATGGCGATCGGCAGGCCGAAGGCGAGCGCCGGCGCACCCCCGACAGGGGGCCTGACAGCAGAGGAGGAAGTTTCTTGTTTCGCGAGGAATGAGGGGTTCGGGGTCCCCGCGCGACCTGTCGCGTGGGGTGGCCCCTCAGGGGAAGAAAGTTTCGACGGAGCTGTTGCGCCTGAGGCGGTCGAGGCGCCAGCCGTCCTTCGGCCAGATCAGCCCATTGGAGAGGCCGTTTCGGAGCGCGCGACTGGCGGGTCAAGGAGAAGCTGGCCGGGCCCGGCGGGTTCGGGTGACCGGCACCGGGGCTCGCCGGCTGCCGGTTCGCCCTTATCACGTCGGGGCTGTGAAGCGCGATCATCGTGAGGCGTTCCGACGGGAATGCTCCCGCTTCGCCTGCCTCAGTCCGACCGGGGTGATGATGACGCCCGGCGCCAAACGCTCTGCGCGGCCTGGGTGAGCGGCAGTCGTCGATCCGGTTTTCCGGCCGACCTGCCCGTCTTCGACGATGAGGTGACGGGATCGGCTGTTCCGCGTTCGCCTGACGGAGCCAAGGCGGGCAGCACGCCTGCCCAACCGAACATCTCCGGCGGGGAATCGCCATTGTCGGCTGAACAGGACGACGCCGGCCGCGGCGGTGCGACCGGCCGCAAGACAGGAGGGAGCTTACGCTTCCTCCTCCTTCTGGAGTCGCGCGACCTCTGCAAGCAAGGCTTCGAGGCGTTGCAGGGTCGCAGCGCGCTCCCGGCGGGTGAGGATGCACTCGGCGAGTTCCGCGCGCAGCTCGGCGATGTCGGCGTGGATGTCGAAGAAATTGGTCATGGTGAACCTCCGTTGTCTCGATGACGCAGGTCGCCGACCAGGTGTTGGAGGATCGGGTCAGGGATCGCGCAGCGACCGGCCTGCCGGCGGGCGGGGGAGCCGATTTTGGTCCGGCTTCGCCGGATCGCAAAATTGGGGGGACCGCTCGTCCTTGACGCGAGCCGCCTGCCGGTAAGATCGCGGTAACAGAGAGAAGGACGGCCTAGCTCGGCGCTGGGGCCGGGCTCCATACGCTCGTCTCAGTCGCCGCCAAATCTCCAGACGGGGATACCGAGCTTCTTCGCCTTGTCGGCGAGATTGTCCTGGATGCCGGTGCCGGGGAAGATCAGGACGCCCACGGGCAGGATGTCCAGCATGGCGTCGTTGCGCCGGAAAGGCGCTGCCCGGCCATGCCGCGTCCAGTCGGGCGCGAAGCCGATCTGCGGCACCTTGCGATGGTCGGCCCAGCAGGCGGCGATCCGCTCCGCGCCCTTGGCCGATTTGCCGTGCAGCAGCACCATGTCGGGATATTTGGCATGGACGCGATCGAGCGCATCCCAGATCAGGTGGTGATCGTTGCAATCGAGCCCGCCCGTGAAGGCGATTTTTGGCCCGGCGGGCAGGAGCACTTCCCGTTCGGCACGCTTTCGCGCCATCAGGAAGTCGCGGCTGTCGATCATCGCCGCGGTCAGGGTCTTGTGGTTGACCATCGAACCGGTACGCGGGCGCCAGGGCGTGCCGATATGGCGCTCGTAGTGAGCAGCGGCCTCGTTCCGCATGGTCTCGAAGGCGTCGCGACGCTCGATCAAGTTCTGCGCGTCGACGAGCAGGCGTTCGAGGATGACGGATTGCACTTCGCTGCCGTCCTGTTCTGCCTGGGTGCGACGCTGCGTCTGCTCGTTGCGGTCGAGCTCGCGCTCGATCCGACCGGTGGCCCTGTGGAAGAGCTGGACCGCCGACCAGAGCAGATCGTCGAGTTCCGGTTCGAGGCGGCTGTCGCCGAGTGTGCCGGCGAGCGCATCGAAGATCTCGGTGACGGCACCAGTGAGGTCGGCCTCGTCCGGCAGCGGGCGCGGATCGGGCTCGTCGGGACGCGGATGGTAGCCGTAGAGTTGCAGGCCGGTCAGGACCTGTGCGGTCGGGGATGAGGCGTGCGGTTCGTGGTGATGGTCCGGATCGCGGGGCATCGGCGTGGTCTCCTTCGTCGGGCTGGCCGCGCCCTTGCGGCCTTCGCGGCGACGGATAAGCCCACGGGACGGGCGGGCCGGCAGCCCTCGCCTTGCGAGGGCCTCGATGGCCAAGGCCGGCGATTTTGCTTCGCGATGGAACGCGCGGGCCTGCCCGCGCGCCGGAAAATCGTCGGCCGCGGCCATTGCCTGGCCGACCGACTTGTGGGCCGATCGCCCTCCCGAAGGCCGGGCGCGGCCTCATCGACGTGAGACAACGTGGGGCGTGACGGCCACACCGCCGCCCGTCTTCCTCCCTTTCCGGATTAGCCTGCCGGGATCAGGAACCGGCTGACATCCTAAGGCGCGAGTTGAAGGCGCAGCCATGCCCTGAGCGCGGCCTGGCCGAACTGCAGCAAATCCTCGTTGAAATCCCGCTGCCGCGGCGAGAGCACCACGGTCTCGAGGCCGGCGCTCGTCGCCCGCCCGCTCAGTCGGTCGCAGGCTGCGCTGCCGGCCGGATCGCGATCGCGCAGGATATAAAGACGGCGCAGTCCCTGCGGAAACAGGATGGCGGCGAGATGCGCGGCCGAGCCGGCGGCCAGCATCGGCATGCGCGGCAGAACGGAGCGCGCCGAGAGCACCGTCTCGATACCTTCACCGGCTGCGAGCACGTCGCTGGCAACGCCGAAACGGACGGCATGGGCGAGCAGATCACCCATGGCCCGTCGCGGCGTGCCGACCGACGCCTTGCCGAAACCGTCGCGTGCCAGCCACGTGCGATGCAGGCCGGTGATCCGGCCGTCCAGATCGATGACGGCGGCGATCAGCGCCGGCCAGGTCTCGGTCGGCGCGCTCGCATCGGGGCGATAGTAGCAGCGCGGATGGAAGCGCAGGCTCGGCAGATCGGTCTGATCGGCGATCCCGCGCCGATGCAGATAGGTTTGTGCCAACGTGCCGGCGATCGGTTGCGACATGGCGAAGAGCCGCCGGGCCGCCGCGGGCGAGCCAGGCTGGGCGGCGCGATCGGCATGCCGCTCCGGTTCCGGATGGGGCAGGCTGAGGAAACGTCGCGCCTCCTCGGCAACGTCGCGGAAGTCGATGAGCCCGTGCGCCTCGCGGATCAGGTCGAGCAGGTCACCATGTTCGCCAGTGGCGGCATCGCTCCAGCGGCCTGCGGCACCGCGACCGGTTTCGGAACCGACGAGACGGACGAAGAGCGAGCGACCCGGCGTATTGCGGATATCGCCGACGAGCCAGTAGCGACCGCAGCATCGGCCGCTGGAGAGATAATGGCGGCAGACCGCCTCGGCGCGCTGGCCGAGGCGGCGCGCCAGATCCTGCGGGGATTGCGCCATGACGACACCTCGACGAGGAAAAGGCCCGCCGTTGCCGGCGGGCCGATCGGATGTTCGGGACGGTCATTCGGCGGCGATGAGCGTTGTCGAAACCCGGTCGTCATCGGAAACGCGCGTGTCGCATGCTCCGGTTTCGTCCGCGCCGTCAGCAGAATCCGGTGTGCGCAACGGCTCCGGCAACCAGCCGGTTTCGGCCAGCAGAGTCTCGGCCTCGGCGGCCATGTCGCCCTTCTTCAGATGCGCTATACGGTCGGCCGCGCGCTGGCCCTTCGCCTCGCCCACCGCCTGCAGGATGCGAGCTTTGGTGACGCGGCCGAGGAAGTTCTCCACGGTCGGTCGCCAGCCCGCTGTCGCCATGTCGAGAGCGACGGCGCCGGCCAGACTGTCGGCATGAGCGAGCGCCCGCGGCCGGCGGTTCCACGGCTCGTGCACGGCGTTGACCGAGAGGCTGACGATATGGGCGAAAAGGCCGGCCTGACTATCACCATCCCACGACTGCAAGGCGTCCCAAAGGTCGCTTGCGTCCTTCGGAAGCGCATTGGCCCAGTTGTCGTGCCGCACGCGGATCGCTTCCGCCGAGGCGCTGTCGTTCAGGCCCGGCGCCTGGGAGCTGAAGGCGACGCTCTTCAGGTCGAGCTCCAGGCAACTCTCCGAGGCGTAACGGTAGAACACCTTGAGCGTCAGAGCGTGCAACGCCGCGATGAAGGCGACGTCCGGGCGATCGCCGAGCGCCTGGCGCAAGGCGAGCGTGCGATGCGAGGTCAGTTCTGTCAGGAGCCGATCCCAGATCGGTGAAAGGCCCTCGTCTTCTTCCGGGTCCGTTTCCTCGACCTCGACGGCGACAGTGGCGTCGCCGCCGCGCTGAGCGGCGGCAGCCCGAACGGCGTTCGCCTCGGTGTCGTCGGCGTCAGGCTCGATCGGCACCTCATCCTCAGGACGAACATAGCCGCGCTCGACCTGCAGCCGCCCGTCATGGGCGATGCTGATGAAGGCGCCGGCGCGGGCGATCTCGACCGGATCGAAGACGAGCGGCCGGCTCTCGAACGCTTCGAGCGCCGTTTCCAGTTCGCTCAGACGCTCGTCGACTTCGCCGGGCAACTCGTCTGCGCTCGAATACGCGCCCGAGAGGCTGCCATATTCGGTCTGGAGGGCGTTGCGGGTCGCTTCCTCCTCGGCCGTGAGCGCAACGGTCTCGCCGCGCAGCCGGCGCAGGCCGAAATTATGGCCGTAGGCGAATTCCGGCGCGACCTCGATCCATCTCCAGCCCTCGGCGGCGATCGTCCCGGTCTCGGCCTTCAGCTTCTCGGCGACCATGCGATCGACCAGCGCGACATCCTGCAGCCAGCCGCCATCATCGCCCTGGAACAGGTCGCGCAGCACGGTGCCACCCGCGGCCTCGTAAGCCTCCACGCCGATGAACTGCGCTCGCTTGTCCGAAGCGCGGACCGCGCCTTCCGTCAACATCCTGCGGATGACATAGGGCTGCCTGCCATGGCCATGCTGGAGCCGCTCGAACACCTGCTCCTGACGCTCAGGATCGCCGGAGACGGTGAAAGCCATGAGCTGGTCGAGCGTCATGCCGTCTTCGGCATAGATATCGAGCAGCACCGGCGAGACCGAGGCCAACTTCAGGCGCTGCTTCACCACGTTGACCGAGACGAAAAAGGCGGCAGCGATCTCCTCCTCGGACTGGCCTTTCTCGCGCAGCGTCAGGAAGGCCCGGAACTGGTCGAGCGGATGGAGCGGCGCGCGCTGGACGTTCTCCGCCAGCGAATCCTCCTCGGCGATGCCGCCCTCGCGGACGATGCAGGGGATGGGTGCGGTCTTGGCGAGGCGCTTCTGCTTCACCAGAAGTTCCAGCGCCCGGTAACGCCGGCCGCCGGCCGGGATCTCGAACAGTCCGGTCTCGATGCCGGCCGCGTCGAGGACGGGCCGGACGCTGAGACCCTGAAGCAGGCCGCGCCGGGCGATATCTTCGGCCAGTTCCTCGATCGAGACGCCGGCCTTGATGCGCCGGACATTCGCCTGGCTCAGCACCAGCCTGTCGAAGGGGATGTCGCGCGAGGGTGAGAGCGTAATCTTCTTCACAGCAGCCATCGAGTTTACTCCGCGACGGGCGGCCTGGTGTCTCTCTCCCGACCTGCGGACCCGTCACGAAGCGAAACGCCGCCCTCTCACTGGAGGGCAGCGCCGCAAACCGACGATCAAGAGAAGCGCGAGCGCGGGAATCCAGGCACAATGCCCAGGGGTCAGCGCGCCTGATCCAGCAGCTTCTTGGCCCGCCCCTCCAGGTTGAGCCGGGCATCCTGATGGGTCTTGTCGCGTGCGACCGCGGTGATCCCTTGCACGAAATCGAACACGCTCTCCGGCGGGCGCCCCTCATCGGCCAGGACCGTTTCGATGATTTTCCCCGTCTCGGCCTTGGAGAAGCCGCGCTTGCGCAGGAAATCGCTGCGATCCTCATCGGTCTTCGCCACGATCTTCTCCCGCGCCGCCTTGATGCCGTTGACGAAGGGAACGGCAGAGGAGTTGGCGAAACGGGTCAGTGCCGGCGCCGCCTCATGGGCAAACCGATTGGCGGCGTATTTGGAGTGGCGGATTGTGATCTCCTGAAAATCCTCGACGCCCCAGAGATTGCGGTTCTGGCAGACGGCGCGCAGATAGAAGCTCGCCATGCCCAGCGTCTTGGCGCCGACCTCCGAGTTCCAGCAATAGAAGCCGCGGAAATAGAGGTCCGGAGAACCGTCGGGCAGCCGGCCGGCCTCAATCGGGTTCATGTCGTCGACCAGGAAGACGAAGACGTCCCGATCGGAGGCGTAGAGCGTCGTGGTGTCCTTGGAGATATCGACACTGGGATGGTAGATGCCGGTCGACCAGTCGAGCACGCCCGGCACCTTCCAGCGCGTGTCGCCGGTGCCGTTACCGGCGATGCGCTGCACGGCCGCGACCAGCTCATGGTCGAAGATTCGGCCGTAATCGGGGCCGGTGGCGGCGCGCAGCTCGACGCGGCCGTCCGCGATCTCCAGCGTCTTGACCTGCTCGGCGCGGTGCGAGGTCAGGCCGTATTGCAGATTGATGGCCGCGAGTGGCGCCGGGAGCTGGCGCAGATAGGACGCCGGCGCGCCGACCAGGCTCGCAAGCTGGCCAAAGCTCCAATGTGTCGGCGCCACCGGCGCATTGGCACCCGGCAGCATCAGCGTCAGCCGCTCCGGATCGTTGCGGCTCGCTTCGACCCGGATCGCGGCGCTCTCGACCGTCCGAGTACGGCTGCGTTCGGTACGCTCGCGCACCGAGGCATGGAGCTCCGTGAGCGACAGATAGCGCTGGTCCGCCGGCCTCGAAAACCACTCTGACGACACCCGGCCGATCCGCTCGCCGCGGCTGGCATCCACCCTGTAGCCGCCGCTCGCGTCGCGGCGGGCGTCGAGCACCTGCATGGTCATGGCACAAACCTCTGACGGGCGCCGGGAGCCTCTCTCCCTGTCTGAAACCCGTCATGGAACGTCCGTCCGACCTCTCACTTTGTCCGGCTCATGCTGCGCGGCACATCGCGGATGAAAGACGCCATCGGCAATGCCGGCCCTGCCATCCTGCTGAAGCCGGTTGACCATGTCCGAGGTCACGCAGGAGGCAAAAAGGTATTCCATTGGCGATAGGCGCGCAACAGATCGCAGATGATCGGACGGATCGATTTGCGCGTTCTGGTTGACCTGTTGTTATCCATTCGGAAAACAGGGCATCCGAGACGCTTGACGTCGTCGATGCCTCGGATCATCTTGGCGAGGTCTGACCGTGCTTTAGGCACCACCAGCGCGAATGACGGCGTCACCCGACGCCGGCTTCGCGGCGGCGCCGGGAGCCGCATTGCAACCCCGGACCAACGGCCAACGATGGCCGTCGCGGGCCAGACCAGCGACCGATAACCAACCGGTCGTGACTGCACTGTGAGTCGGATGTCGTCGACATCCGTTTGAGCCCGGCGGGGCTCCATGGCGGCAGCGGAAACCTCCTCGCGGAGGCCGCTATGCCGCGCGCCCGTCAATCTTCCGTATCGATCGTCTCGTCGCCTGCGCCCATCCGGCCGCCGGCTTCGTACGCGGCCGGCCTTGCGCTCGTCGAGCCGGTCGGTTGCGAGCGCCGGCTGTTCGCAGCCAGCGGCGTCCCGCCATAGCTCGCAAAACCGCGCTTCTGGTGCGCGCGCGACCTCCGCGCCAGCCCCCAAACATCGTCGTGATGCCGATTTTCATCAGGCCAGCGACATGCCTCCAAATAAATCCAGAAGGTGAAACATGAATAACAGGAATAATCTGTTCTCCACCACCAAGATCCCGCTCCCCGAGTCGGTCTCCCAGTCGTTCGAACAGCACACGATCGGGGCTTTCGCTGTTCCCGAGTTGCCTGATGCCCTGCGTGACAGCTTCTCCGCCTGCGAAATGCAGGTGACGGTCGCCGGCGCGATGGGGCGCGATCTCGCCGAGAACCATCTCGGCGATATTCTCGCCCCCCAGCTCCTCGACCAAGGGTCCGTCCTGCGCCGGGTGATGCGCTTCACGGAGCTGACGGTCGATGCCGATGTCTTGCGCGACAAGCTGAACGCTCTTTCTCCGGAAGCTCTTGCTATTCTGCAGAGCAGGATCGGAGCCATGTTCAAAGAATACAGCCCGGTCGAACTCTTCGCCAGCGGCTACCTTCCCGCGATCGACATGCTGCGCGTCGCGGGTCTGGTCGCACCGGTGGGCAAGGCCGCGTGGGGCCTGTGCATTGTCGTGATCGAGGGCGAAAATCCGCTCATCTACGAGATTGATCTGAGCGATCCGCGAGGCTTGCCGGAACCGCCCGAGACGGCCGGTCGGATCGCTGAAGCGCTGGCTTTCGCCGTGCGACGGTGGATGGAACGGGCCAATGCCGGTACGGCTCGCATCATCCTCGATCTGGCTCATTGCCTGGCGCGGTCGACGGGCGAGCGTTACCTGCGCGTTCATCAGAACGATAGCGCCACTCTACTCGTGGATATCCCCATTCAGGCTCTCTGGGGAGATGCCGCTCTCGGCGAATTTGACGGATTGGCGCTCGAAGGCGTCAACGCGCCAATCGCGCCATTTCCGCCGCGCAGGCCCTGAGCGACCGCGACGACGGGTGCGGATGGGGTGGTCGCCGCCGATGGGAGCGCTGGATATTCCACATCCCATCCATGGCAGCGGGGTTAAAGGACCCCGCTGCTCGCGCATTCGGCCGCGACGCCCGTGCGCGTTGCGGCGATGGCCGGACCGAGCGCCCCCACCGGGCAAATCGAGTTAATCCCAAAGTTTTCCCCGCCGACCGCACCATGATTTCGGCATGGCAATCACCCCAGACGATATCGGCACCAACATCGTGCCCACCGATCAACCGGCGCGACCCGGCAATGGCGACCGGATGATGATCTCGGAACTTACGTCGTACGATGCAAAGTCCGGATCCGCCTCGCGCCATGATCCTACGGTTTTGGCTTATGGGCATCTGGTCGCGGCGTATGGATTTTTCAACGAGCATCTCTTTGCCGGTTCGCTACCGGGCTGCCTGATCACGATGCAGCGCAAGAAAGGTGCCCGCGGCTTTTTTCACGGCAGCCGCTTCGGCTCGCGCGATCAGACCGAAATCACGGACGAGATCGCGCTCAATCCAGCAACATTCGCGATGCGGGACGACAAAGGCATCCTGTCGACGCTCGTCCACGAGATGGCCCACCTCTGGCAGCACCATTTCGGAAAACCGCCGAGCACCAGCTATCACAATCGCGAATGGGCAGCGAAGATGGTCGAACTCGGCCTAACCCCCTCGCATACCGGCAAGTCCGGCGGTCGACAGACCGGGCGGCGAGTGACGCACTTCATCCAGCCCGGGGGGCCTTTTGACCGCGTTTGCGAAGCATTGCTGCGCTCCGGCATCCTCGTCGCCTATGTCCAGCGGGGCGACGACGAGAGGGGCGAGACGGTCCGCGCCAAAAAGACCGCCAGCAAGACCCGTTACACCTGCACCGGCTGCGGACTGAACATCTGGGGCAAGCCCGCGATCCGCGTGATTTGCGAAAGCTGCCGCCGGCCGCTGCTTCCTTCGTCATCGCACGTCTGAGGTCCATCATGCCCGATCACAATAAGCCCAAAGACGCCCCAGATCACATCGAAGTCCTGCTACGGATTCAGCTCTGGCTCCTCGGGTCTCGCGGAGAGCCCTTCGCGATCTTCGATCCAGCACTGATCGATGAAGCGGGCGAAAGCGAGGTGCGCGATCTTATCCGGCTGATGCCGACTGAAGAATTCGTCTTACTGGCGGTATCGACGAAGTCGCTGCCGGCGCTATTGCCGTTCCTGGCTCCGGACCACCGCGCGATGTTTCAGGCCGGGCGCCCGCTGGTGATCGCGCCGGTCGCGGTGGAGGACCGCGAGGCGAACGCCGCGCACCGTCCTCCCGATACCGAGCCCGTCAAGGCCGCCAAGGCCGCACTCGAGACGCAAGCCTTCCGGCTTGTTACGGCTCAGAAGGCCGCCGAACTCGCCCGAAACAACCAGGCCCGCCTGCTGACCGCCGCAGAAGCAAACGAACGGGCGAAAGAGGCGATCGGCGAAGCTGTCTGGCGTGAAGGTTCCGACCCGAACGGCAGCCGCAAGATCGGTCGCGTGGAGGGATTGATCGACCGTGGGCGGCGTTTGGCGGCAGAGTTCTTCGGCGTCGACAATGCCCGCGATGTCGGCAAGGCCGAGACCGTTCGTGTTGCCAACCGGTTGGGGGAGAGCCTGCCGGGCTCCGCAGAGCGCAGGGAGATTGTTGCGACGCTCGAACGCGATCATCGCGAGCAGGCTGGCGGGCTGGCCGATCACGAACTCCGTGCAAGGGCGCATGAGGGGGCGATGGGGCGCTGGTCGGGCTCAGTGCGCGAAGGTGCGCCGATCGAATTCGCGGACGGCCTCGACGTGGCGAACGGTATCGCGACGCGGCAGTCGGCTCCCACGCTGATGCGCGTCGCGATCGACGGCGATCTCAATCCGGGCGAGGTGCACCGGAATCTCGAAACGATGAGCGAATCCTTCGAGGTCGGCCGGCTGATCGGGCGCTTGAGCCGCGGGCGCTCGATCGAACTGAAGCCGGAACAGGCCAAAATCCTGGTGCAGTCGCTGGATGTTTTCGCCAGTCAGGTTCATGGCTCGGGCGAGCCGGAGACGGAAGCCGATGGATGCGCCTGGTATCTCGCCGATGCGGCGCTGCGCTGCCACGATCTCGGGTTCTGGAACAGGACGATCGCGCGCATCCTCGAGACCGGCGCCGCCGAGACGATCGAGCCCTCCGCTCAAAGGTGAGACCATCCAGCTGAAACCGTTCGCAACTGTGCGACGCAGTTGCCCCGGGGCACGTAAGCTTTTGGGAGCGCCATAAGGGACATCACGGCGGCCGGTTGAAATCGGGCGATTGCGTCATTTGATCTTGAGCACAATCAATGGCCTCAGCGCCTTGCGATGTCGATCGGCGCCGAGGCGCGCGCAGAGAGTGCCCGGCGCGCCTTCAGCATGTTGATCTTCTTGAACTCGGGGCGGTCCGTGATTTCTTCGCCTGCCCATTCCGGAATTGCGAAGACTTGTTCGCCGTGATCGAGCTCAACCTCGGCGATAATCACGCCCGCAAGCAAACCCTCGTAGACATCGACTTCCCAATCAAAGCCTCCAAACGGTACGTGATGGCGGGTTTTTTCGATTGTATCGGCGCCGCAGTGGAGCGCGAGCATTTCCAGGGCATGCTCAATGGGGATCTCGTACTCGAACTCGGCGCGGCGCCCGCGCTCCTGCCGGGATTTCACCGTCAGGGTGGCGCGGTCCTCATAAAGCCGAACCCGGACTTTTCGCCCGTCGCTGGCGGCCACAATCCCATCACGCAGGCGCGCACTTCTAACGACGGCGCGACGCCAGGCGTCGTTCCTGGTCAGAAATCTGCGCTCGATCTCTACAGGCACCCGCACCTCCATTTCGATCGCTCAGCTGAGAAGATACATTCTGGCTCTTCGAGAAGCAGCACCGAAACGGACCGACATGACCTCCCAGTTCCGGAAGGGGTAGGAGTTTATAGCAGTTCGAAACGTTGAGGCGCCCCAGATGTCCTCGTCGATGACGAGGCGTGTGAAATTCGACACCGCGCGCGTTCTCCCGCGAGTTAATCCCAAAGCCGGGAATTCTGCGGCTGCGATGATCCTCCCTGTCGACGTCATCCCGACCCGACAGGAAGGATCAATATGGCTCGCTCGAAACAGGAACTCATCAGCGGCATGGCGATGCCGCATCTCATCATCGTCGCGAACGAGAAGGGCGGCCAGGGCAAGAGCCTGGCCGCGCTCGCGGTTGCCGATCATGCCTACCTGCACGAAGCCCCACTCGGGGTCGCGCAGGTGGATGCGCAGCACCGGCTCGCCCATGCGCTCGGGCGCAACGTCTTGACGATCGCGCCGGTTGCGAAGGACGCGCGGCGCGATCCCGCCGCCGAGGCGCGATCGTTCACCCCGCTCTATACCATGATCGAAAAGGCCGCTGGACGCGGCGCCAGCGTGCTGATCGACACCGGAGCCAACCAGGCGACGCGGTTGGCGCACTGGAGCGGCCTGGTCGATCTCGCAGAAGATCTGGCGCAATGGAAAGTCAAGACCACGCTGATCGTGCCCTATGTCGCCGAAGCGGAGGGCATGCGGCAGGCGGCCCAGACGGCCACCCTTCTGCTGGACCGGATCCCGCAGGCCCGGCTCGTGCTGGTTGAGAACGAACGGGACGGATTGTTCACCAACCTCCATCCGGCATCGGATGCCGCCGGTGTGCATCGTACGATGATCGCGCCCCTGAAAGCGCAGGCGACGACCTTGCGGATGCCGGCGATCGAGGCCGGCTCCTGGAGGCCCTTCGAAGCGGCGCGTTGCCGGTTCGTTCAGGTTGCTCAGATGCCCGTCGAGAAGGTGATGACCGTGACCGGCTTGCCCCGCCCGGAAGCGAAGATCGTGCGCGGCGACGTTGCCGGCTGGACCGCGACCGTCTTCGAAGAGCTCGATCGCGTGCTGCCCTGGAGCAAGCGCGGAGGCGGGCATGGTTGAGCGGCGCGGAGCCTTCGAGCGGGCAGCGAAACTCGCCTCGACCGAGAGACGCGAGGGGGAGCAGGACCTGGTGCAGCGTCTCGCCGACGATTTCCGGCAGGACCCGGGCGCGTTCGATCCGCGCCGGCTGTCCTATCTCAGCACGCTGGGCTGGGTCGACCTCCTGAAGACGCTGGAGATTTCTCCGGCCGGGGGCAAGAGGCCCTTCCTGGGCGGCTTGGCCGATAACCCGCAGTCGGATCAGTGGCCGGCTTCCGGATGGGCGAGCCTGCGCCGGCCGGAACGGTCGGCCTGGCTCGCCGGTGTCGCGTCCGGCACCGGGTTCGGAATTGTCGTCCTCTTCTTCGCCTTCCTCGTGAGCCTCGCGTTCGGCTGACAGCCGTCCCGCCACAACGGAGACAGCAATGTCTACTGGCAACCCTTTCGTCGAAGTCCGCTCGTATGCTCCGGCCGTTCTCGGCGCGGTCTCGACGGCCGCGATCGTCCTCGCTATTGGATTGCTTCTGCTGTTCGAAATCCGCCCGCCGCAGGTTGTCGGAGCGCGCGGGACCGTCGATCTCGATCTGGCCAGCCTCGCCTGGATCGGCGCCGTGATGCTCACCAGCGATGGCTGCCTGCCTGTCGTGCCGCATTGGATCGGGCTCGAGTGCCAGCCTGGCGTGAGTTCCCGCCTGATCGGCGTGATCATGCAGTCGCATTCGGCGAAGTTTCAGCTGAGCATGCTCGCGGCAGCTGTTCTCTCGGCCGCTGCGATCGCCTTCGTGAGCATCGTTTCGGCCACGCCGAAGCGGGAGCAAACAAAGACCCTGAAGGGTAAGCGACCGGTTTTCGATGGCGACGCCCGCGCATCGTTGCGCAGCGCCATCGCCAAAACAGGCCGCGTGCTGAAGCGCGGCCTCTGGCTGGTGCCGCATGTGCAGCTGACGCCGACCGTTGAAGGTTACAACATCCTGGCGTTGGGCACGCAGGGCTCGGGCAAATCGTCGACGCTGCGCGCAGTGATCGAACAGCTCGTCCTCCGCGGCGACAAGACGCTCATTCACGACTTCAAGGGCGACATGACCGCCGGCCTTCCGTCCGACGATTTCATCCTGGTGGCCCCGCACGATGCCCGCTCCTGGGTCTACGACATCGCCGCAGACATCCGGAACCCTCAACACGCACGCGAGTTCGCAGCCCACGCGGTCCCGACATCGGCCGGCGAAACCATGTGGGGTGACGGCTCGCGAGCGGTCTGGGCCGATCTCGTGATCGCATTGGCGGCCAACACACAAGGCCGCTGGGGCTGGGTCGATCTCAGGGACGCGCTGCTCTCGCCCGGTGCCACCATCAAGGCTGTGCTCGAGCGTCGCGGCGCAGCGAGCGCGAGCCGGCTGATTTTCGGCAGCGACGACCCGGAGGAGAATCGCACGACCATGTCGGTTCTCATCACCTTGTGGATCGCGGCGCTGACCGTCGTCCATCCCCTCGCGGAAGCCTGGGCCGAAACGCCCGCGGATCGACGGTTCAGTCTGCGCCGCTGGCTCGATGGCGATGGTCATCTGCCGCGTGTGCTCGTTTTGCAGAAATCCAGCGAGTATCCGGAGCTGACACAACAGCTCAATGCGTTCCTGGTCGACCGCCTGGTCGGGCTCGCGCTGCGGCCGGGACGGGAACGGAATCCGGCGGCGAAACTGGCTCTTTGCCTCGACGAGCTTCCCGAATGCGGCCGGCTGCATCGGCTGCCGAACCTGCTGAATATCGGTCGCGAATTCGGCATCGTGACCGTGGCGGCGGTCCAGGACATCGCGCATCTCATCGAACTCTATGGCGAGAATCTGAGCCGAATTCTCGTCGCCCGGTTTCGGATCAAGTTGGTGCATCAGATCGACCCGGGCGATACCGCCGACCGCGTTACAGGCTGGCTGGGGGAACGGACGATCGAGTTCGACGGACCTGAGAGGTATGATCCGGCGGCGAAGCGGACCATTCGCGACACGGTTCGCGAAACCGCTCCTGTCCTCGCCGAAGATCGCTTCGACACCGAACTCGGCGTGCGAAAGGAGTACGGGCAGCCCATTGTTCGGGCGATGATCCTGGGCTTGGGCAATCCCGCGATTGTCGATATTCCGGCGACGGGTTGGCCCGATCGCCGCCCCGGCCATGAGCCGGCGCCCTGGCTCAACCCGTAGCCTCACCTCTTCGCAAATCGAGTTCGCGAGACGGACGATTTCGGATCGCCTCCTGTCGGATAGCGATCCGATACCATCAGAGCAGGTGGACGGCGCTACGCGAGTTAATCCCAAACTTTGAAGGCGCCCTGCCGGCTAATTCGAAGGCCTCCTGTCATTGGAGGCCGTCTTGGTCGCTACCTGGAATCCTGCTGCTGCCAGCTCCTATTACCTCCGCGGTGCAGAGTACTATCTCGGCACCGTCGAGCCGGCTGGCCGTTGGTATGCTCCCGCCGGCGATTTCGGGCTCGTGGACGGCGCCGAGGTCGAGCGCGCCGCATTCGAGCGTCTCTATGCTGGCCTCGGTGTCGATGGCAAAGCCCTGCTCAGGCAGGGCGGCAGGACAGACCGCGTTCCGGCTTTCGACATCACGTTCAGCGCACCGCGCTCCGTCGCCCTAGTCTGGGCCTTCGCCGGGCCGGAACTCAAGACCGCCATCGAAGCCGCGCAGGAACGCGCAGCCCGCTCTGCTCTTCGCGTCGTCGAACGCGAGGCAATTTGGGCCCGGCGCGGAAAGGGCGGCCTGACGCTCGAGCCGGTCGCGCTCTCAGCGGGGCTTTTCCAGCATGGCGAAAGCCGCCCGGCTGAACATAAAGACGGACGCATTTTCGGCGATCCGAACCTGCACACTCACGCGGTCGTCCTCAACCTCGCCACTCGCGCGGATGGCTCCGTTGGAGCCATCCATTCCAAGATCCTGCGCGACTGGAAGATGGCCGCCGGCGCGCAGTATCACGCTGCGCTCGCGCATGAGGTCGAAGCCCTCGGCTTCGTGCTCGATCGTCTCGATTACAATGGCGTTTTCGAGATCGCCGGTGTCGAAGACGCGCTGATCCGGTATTTCAGCGCACGGCGAAGGGAGATCGAAGACGAGCTCGCCGAGCACCAGACGACCAGCCGCTCGGCTGCGGCGCTCGCCTCCGCGATCACCCGGGCGACGCGCGAGGCGAAGAGCGAAACCGGCCCCCGCTCACGCGAAGATATCTGGGCCGAGGCCGCTGCCGCGCAAGGCGTCGTCGTCGAGACCTTCGCGGAGAACCTTCGCCGGCAGGGCCGCCAGCCCGAATTGGAGCGCGGCGAGCGACTGCTGGCCGAGCGGCTGGTCGCTCTGCCACGCGAACTCACCGAAACCCGCAGCGTCTTCGAACGGCGCGACCTGTTCCGGGCGGTCTCAGCCGCACTTGTCGGCACCGGTCTTCCGGCTGAACGCGCAAGCGGTGAAGTCGAGCGCCTGTTGCAGGATGGAGCGGTCGTCGAGATCGGCCGCGATTCGATCGGGCTTCCCCGCCACTCGACTGCCGAAATGGTCGCGATCGAGCGTCAGGTCGTCGAGATCGCGCGCGACCTCGCCTCGGATACGCGCAAGGGCGTCGACCAGACCGCGTTGATCGTACGATGCAAGGAGGCCGGTCTCAGTCTCGAGCAGCAGGATGCTGCCTTAGCCGCGGCCGGCTCCCAGGCCGTCGCGATCATCGAGGGCGCGCCGGGTAGCGGCAAGACCACGACCCTCGCTCCGATCGTCAGCGCCTATCGGGGAGCAGGCTATCGGGTTCTCGGCGCGGCCTCGGCTTGGCGCATCGCCCGGATGCTGCAGAACGATCTCGGCATCGAGGCGCGCGCGACCGCGAGCTGGATCGAAAAGGTCAAGCGAGGACACAAGATCCTCGATCAGAACACCGTCCTCATCGTCGACGAGGCGGGCCTGCTCTCGTCGCGCGACATGCATGCGATCCTGTCCGAGGTGCAGCAGGCGCAGGCCAAGCTGATCCTCGTCGGCGACCGCGGCCAGCTCCAGGCGATCGGAGCCGGACCGGGTCTAGACCTCGTCAGCCGCTCCGTCGCGGCCGCACGCGTCGAGACGATCGTGCGTCAGCATGACGCCTGGGCCCGAGACGCCGTGCGCGATTTCGGCGCCGGCGAGGCCGGTCGCGCGCTCGACGCCTTCGCCGAGCGGGGATTGCTCGTCGAGGTGCGGGGCGCCCGGGCAGCGATCACGGCGATCGTCGATCGCTGGGAAGCAGGCCAGGATGCAGATCCGACCGCCTCCACCTTGCTTCTGGCCAGGACCAACGCGCAGGTCGGGGCGATCTCGCGCGAGGTTGGCAGCCGGCTCAAGGACAGGGGACTGATCCGCGGCCTCGAGATCGAGATCGCGGGGGTCACCCCGTCCGGCCATGCGAGCCAGATCATGCTGGCGGCGGGTGATCACATCCGCTTCCTCGTTCGCAACGACGAACTCGGCGTCGTCAACGGTTCGACCGGGACCGTCACCAAGGTGATGGAGCAACCCGAACGGGATGCGCCGGATGGGCGCAGGGTTCGGATCGAAGCTGTCACGGGTGGGCGTCTCGTCACGTTCGACCCCGCCGCGTTCGCCGACGAGACGGGCCGCGTCCGTCTCGGCTGGGGCTATGCGAGCTCGATCTACGGCAGTCAGGGCTTGACCGTCGACCGCACCCTGGTTCTCGCCGATCCCGCGCTCGATCGCCACGACATCTATGTAGCCGCGAGCCGGGCGCGCATCGAGACGATGCTCGTCGTCGATACCGCGGCGATCGATCGTCATCTGCTCGCCGACCGCCCTCTCGACCGGCAGACATCGGATGCAGGGCCAACGGCGCTGGAACGCCGCGCGTGGCTCGCCGGGCGCCTGTCGCGGTCAAACGTCAAGCTTTCGACCGTCGCGGTGATCGAAACTGATCGCGAACAGACGAAAAGCCGGACCCCGACCGCCTCACGACGCCGCGAGCTCGACCATGAGCTCTGAGCGTGAGAGAGGGCCAGCCGCCTGCGTCGGCTCGCCAGAACGCGGCGGTAACCCGACCGTCGTCGGTGACTGGCCCGAACCGGTCCCGGTCACGCCGGCCGAGCTCGACGTGATCGAGACCTGGCTCGGTCGCCTTCTCGACGAAATCCTGACCCCGCCGGGCAAGCAGGACCGTGGAGAGCCTCCCCCGAAACCAGCCCGGCCCGTGCCGCCGACCCGATCAGAAGGAACTCGACATGAATGAACAGCAGCATCTGCAGGAGCTCGTGGACATGGCCAACGCGAACCAGGGCCTTATCCTTCGGAGCGAGAACCAAACGAGCGCCTTGGCCGAGATCATTTGCGCGAGCGATATCGTCTGGGGAATCTGGCAGGATGAGAGCTGCCCGCACGGCGTCGACAGCATGATCATCAAGGGCCGGGGTCGGCTGATGCTGATCCAGCAGGCCCCGCGTGCCGTGACCGTCAAGATGACGGCCGTGCTCTGCAGGGAACTGGCCGAGGCCGAGGCCATGCGTCAGATCTTCGGCGACGGACGCGCCGTACCTGGATAGCCCGCGCCTGCGGCGACACCTGCGCTAGCCATCGTCTACAGGCTCGATAACCTCGGCCGCCAACATGATGCGGGGCTGAGAGATAGCGAGCGCCGGTTTGCCCCAGTTGTCGCTGGCGCGAGATCAATCCGAGCGAGAATATCGTTCGCCGCATCGCTCTAAATATTTGATCTATCGAAAGAATTATGCTTTAATACAGAAATAGATCTGCGCGGGAAAGCAAAGATGAACAAGTATCTCCACAAGTCGAATTTTGAGCCGACGATATCGGACGGCTCCGTTCGAGCGTGTGGATACTTTCGTGTGTCGACCGGACGGCAGGCCGAGTCTGATCTGTCGATCCCCGACCAACGCAAACAGATTCTCGCCTTCTGTGCTGGCAAGGGCTGGAATCTCGTCGCCGAATATGTCGAGCCCGGCGCCTCGGCGACCGACGATGCCCGGCCGGAATTCCAGAAGATGATCGAGCGTGCCACCGATGACGATCGGCCGTTTGACATCGTCCTGGTGCATTCGTTCAGCCGCTTCTTCCGCGATGCGTTCGGCCTGGAGATGTATATCCGCAAGCTCGCAAAGGCGGGCGTGCGGCTCGTCTCCATCACACAGGAACTGGGCGACGACCCCGCCCAGGTGATGATGCGCCAGGTGATCGCGCTGTTCGACGAATATCAGAGCCGGGAGAACGCTAAGCACGTTTTACGTGCAATGAAGGAGAATGCACGTCAGGGTTTCTATAACGGCTCGCCGGTGCCGCTCGGCTACACCACCGCCGAAGTCGAGAAGCGTGGTAACCGGGCCAAGAAGAAGCTCGTCGAAGATCCGGTCGAAGCGGAGACCGTGCGGCTGATCTTCAAGCTCTACCGGTCGGGTGACGGGACGAGCGGACCGCTCGGCGTCAAGCAGTTGACCTGCTGGCTGAACGAGCGCGGTTATCGCACCCGCAAAGGGGCCCGCTTCGGCGTCGCGACCGTGCATGGCATCCTGACCAACACCGTCTATATCGGCCAGTGGGTTTTCAACAAGCGCGATTCCAAAACCCTGGCCGAGAAGCCGGCGAGCGAGCACATCGTCGTCGAGGTGCCGGCCATTATTCCGCGCGACGAATTCGACGCGGTGCAGGCGCGGATGAAGGTCAACGCCCCGATGACCACGCCGCCGCGCGTGGTCACCGGCCCGATCCTGTTGACCGGCCTTGCGACCTGCGCGACCTGCTCGGGCGCGATGACCCTACGGACCGGCACCTCGAAATCAGGGCAGGTCCACCGCTACTACTCATGCTCGGTCCACGGCCGGATGGGCAAGACGGCCTGCAAGGGACGAGCGATCCGGATGGACAGGCTCGACACGCTCGTCACCGATCATCTTGTTGACCACCTGTTCCAGCCGGACCGGCTCACGGTCATGCTCGCCGGCCTGGCGGCGGGGCGTGCCGAGCGCGCGCTGGAGGTCGACACCCGGATCACGACCCTCCAGACCGAGGCGGCCCAGGCCGAGGACAGGTTGAAGCGCCTCTACAAGATGGTCGAGGATGGCGTGACCGATCTCGACGACCTCCTGAAGGAGCGGATCGCCACCCTCAAGCTGGAGCGTGACCGCGCCATGGCCGCGCTGGAACGAATCAGGGCGCAAGCCGCCCCGCCGACCACCCTGGAGCCGGAAGCCATCGAGCGGTTCGGACGCCTCATGCGCGAAAGCGTCACCTCCGGCGACGTTCCGTTCCGCAAGGCCTACATCCAGTCGGTCGTCGATCGCGTCGAAGTCGATGACGATCTCGTCCGCATCATCGGGGATAAAACCACCTTGGAACAGGCTATCGCGGGCAATGCCGCTCGCAATCTGGGTGTTCGCAGTTTTGAACGGAAGTGGCGCGCCCGAAAGGAGGGACTGCCAGAAACACACCGCGTTTGATTTCAACGGCTTACGCCGATCTGAGTGGTGATGTTATACGGCCCGTTATGCAGTCACAATAGGTATCCTTAGAGCTCTACAAGTGGCAAGGAACGGTTCGCAATGGTGGCCACAATATCGGATATCAAGCTTACTATTGTCAGGCGAACGTCAGCCGCCTTGTTGTGGCCGGCTGCGCAAATCCTTCCCGCTTCGCCGGCCAAGCTCTTTCCGAGGGCGCGCGCGACGTAGTCGATCGCGGATGCGATGGAGTGTCTGCACGTATTGCCGCGCCTCGTTCTTGAGCGCCACGAAGCGCAGGGTCGGGCGGCCGAAGCTTCGACGATCGCCTCGGCGTCGCGATCGTTGTTTTTCTGTGCCTTTACGTAGGGGCGAACGTACTCGGGTGACATCAGCCAAACGTCATGACCGTGCGCCACCAGCCCGCGGTTCACGTAACGGGGCCGGGTCGGGGCCCTATCGACACCACGCATGCCGGCAGCTTCGATGCAAATGCGATAACCGTCAGATGCAGGCAGTGAGGCCGGCCCGTAAGCCCGTACAGATGAATTTTTTCGAGCCGACAGACCAAGTTTCATCGCTTGTCGGAATAGAGATTCCAGCTTAAAGTTTATTGATCCATAGAAAATCAAAGGATATGCCCTCTCATATCCTGAAATTTAGTAGAATTGTCTATTTTTCACCTGCGCATATGGCGCGACGAACAGGGCGGTGGGTCAACATCATGCCGGAATCAGTCATCGATCGACTTTCCGATATACTTGCGAAGGGCTTCGACGATATGCCGGGCGAAGCAATTGTTCTGGCGAAGGAGCATATTTTCGACACGCTGGCCGTGGGCGTGGCAGGCGCGGCCACCGAGGCGGGCCGCATCATGATCGACTACGTGCAGGACTGCGCGGGTTCTTCCATCGTGATCGGTGCCGGGCGAGCCGCGCCGCAATCGGCGGCACTCGCAAATGGCACGATCTGCCACGTGCATGATTACGACGACGACAGCTTGAACACTGTGACCCATCCAAGCCCTGTGGTAGTTCCGGCGGTGCTCGCGCTTGCGGAGCAGGCGGGCTCGAGCGGCCGCGCCGTCATCGCGGCCTATGTCGCCGGCGTGCAGGCGATCGGAGTCGTTAGCGATATTGTTAATCTGGGCCATTACTCAAGAGGTTGGCATGCCACAGGCACCCTCGGTGTTTTCGGTGCGGCTGCCGGAGCCGCTTCCATTCTCGGTCTTGACAGGAGCCGGACGCGAAACGCGCTCGCAATCGCCGCATCCTGTGCGAGCGGCCTTCAGAGCAATTTCGGCACCATGACGAAGCCCCTGCACGCCGGTCACGCCGCGCAATCCGGCGTGATGGCCGCGCAGCTCGCCGCAAGAGGGTTCACGGGTAATCGGGATGCGTTCGACGACGCACGTGGCAACGGCTTCATGGGGTTATATTGCGGCGACGTCAATGCGACCGAGGCCGCGCTCGATGCTGGCAGGCCGCTCGAGATACTGACGCCGGGGGTGAACTTCAAGTATTATCCGAACTGCTCGGGCCTGCACTCGATTCTCGATTGCGCTCTGGCGGCCGTCACGCTCAACGACGTGCGTCCGGACCAGGTGGCCCGCGTAGAGGCGATCATGCCTCGCCAGCACCTCGGCCTGCTGCACTACGAGGCTCCGGTGAACCTGCTCCAAGCCCGCTTCTCCGTCGAATTCTCGCTGGCTTCCGCAATCGCCTTCAGGTCATGCGGTCTCGACGACATCACTGAAAGCCGTCTCGTCAGCGACGAGATCCGGTCCTTGAGCGCGAAGGTCGAGCGAGTTCCTTATGACGTCAGTGATAAGCAATGGCCGATCGAGTCGAGTATCAGAATTCACCTGAACGACGGTCGGGTGATTGAGAATTCGAGTAAAGGATATCGAGGCCACGTCGACTATCATCCGTTCTCGCGCAATCATCATATCGAGAAGCTGCGCGAGTGCATCCGATATGCGGGTCGACCTATCGACGAGGCGGGGATGATCTCGCTGTTCCTCGATCGGCTTGAGGACCTTCCCGACATTCGCGAGGCAACGACGCTGCTGGCTGCGCGGACCACCGCCAAATCATAGGTCGCCAACCGGCGCGCCGCAGTTCGCATCGCGCGCTTGAGTCACCATGCCCGCCACCAGCGGGCGTCATCCGCTATGCAGAACTGGGCCACCGCTGTGATCGAACAAGCCGTGGGCGGAGGGAAAAACGTCCCGCCGCTGTTGTTCTCCCCTATCACCCTTCGTGGGGTGACCGCGCGCAACCGCGTCATGATCTCGCCGATGTGCCAGTACCGATCGGTCGATGGGGGGCCGAACGACTGGCACCTCGTTCATCTCGGCAAATTCGCCATGGGCGGCGCCGGTATCATCTTTGGCGAGGAAACGGCCATAGAAGCGGGCGGCCGAAAAACCCACGCATGCGCGGGAATCTATCATTCCGATCACATCAGACGGTATCGCCGCATCAACAAATTCCTCAAGACTCTCGGCGCGGTGTCGGGAATCCAGCTGGGCCATTCCGGCCGCAAGGCGTCATGTCACGACGCGTCGCGGAATTGGCAGCCGCTCACAAAGGCTGACACGGCGGCCGGCCTGCCCCCTTGGACGGCGATCGCGCCGAGTCCGGTATCGGAGGCGCCAGGCGGGCCGCTGCCGCACGAGATGGATCTCGGCGACATTGGCAGGAACATCGAGCACTGGGTCCGGGCGACGCGGATGGCTGCGGATGCCGACTTCGACATCTGCGAAATTCACGGTGCCCACGGCTATCTCATCCATCAGTTCCTGTCCCCTATCGCGAACCGGCGCCGTGACGCGTACGGCGGCGATCGACAGGGACGCATGCGCTTCCCTCTCAAGGTCGCGGAGGCGGTGCGCGGCGCTTGGCCCGCGGACCGGCCACTTTTCTTTCGCTGCTCCGTCGTCGATGGGAAAGGTGGTGAGTGGTATCTTGAGGATACGCTGGCGTTCGTTAGGGAGCTGAAGGAGCGCGGTGTCGATGTCGTCGATTGCAGTTCGGGTGGGATGCGCGGCTCCACGCCGTTTCCGCTAATCCCTCGGGTTCCCGGCTATCATGTCACCTACAGCGCGCGGATAAGGCGCGAAGCCGGGGTCAGAACGATCGCCGTCGGGCTGATCACCGATCCGTGCCACGCCGAAGCGATACTTCAGGCCGGAGATGCCGATCTCGTTGCGATTGCGCGAGCGGCTCTCTACGATAGCGCTTGGCCCCTCCGCGCGGCCGCGGCTCTCGGCTTGGCCGATCAATACGGCCTGTTGCCTTCAGACTATGCGTTTCGGCTACGGGGGCGAGATAGATCCCGGTCGGGATACCCCGAGGGCGCGGACGTACGGATCCCCCATTCCCCCGACGATCTGGTCCCATACGTTTGGCGGCGGGAGTTGCAGGCGCAGGCCTGCGGCGGGAACCTTCCAACTTAACGAAGAGAGCAGGCTCGCTGAATCGCCATGCCGCCAAGCTCTCACTAATCGCCACGAGCACAGTTTCTTCCACGACAAGCGAGCGCGAGCAATGGGCCCTCTTACCGGAACTCTGGTCATATCAGTCGAGCAGGCACTGGCGGTTCCGCTATGTACCGCACGACTTGCCGAGGCTGGAGCCCGCGTCATCAAGATTGAGCGACAGGAAGGCGACTTCGCGCGCGGCTACGACAAAGCGGCGAAGGGGGCGAGCTCCTATGTCACTTGGGTGAATCAGGGCAAGGAGTCGCTGGTGCTCGACTTTCGAACCCCGGAAGATGCTGAACTGCTGGAGCGGCTGGTCGCCAAAGCCGATGTCTTCATCCAGAATCTGGCACCCGGCGCAATGGCCCGCGCGGGCTTTGGCTCGGAGAGGCTTCGGAAGGCATACCCGACCTTGGTCACACTGGATGTGACCGGGTACGGAGACGGGGCGGCAACGAAGGCGCTGAAAGCTTATGACTTTCTCATTCAGGCAGAGAGCGGCCTGATCAGCGTGAGCGGCGGCGAGAATGAGTTGGGCCGCATAGGCGTCTCAATCTGTGATATCGGGGCGGGCATGACTGCGCACGCAGCTGTGCTTGAGGCACTTCTACTCCGTGATCGGACCGGCAACGGGGCGGCCTTATCGGTGTCGCTATTCGACGTTGCCGCGGATTGGATGACCGTGCCGCTGGTCCATCAAGAGTATGGGCGAGCAGCCCCGAAAAGAACCGGGCTGAAACATCCCAGCATGGCACCCTACGGTGCTTTCAGGACATCCGAGGGGGCGCTGACGCTGATATCCATCCAGAACGAACGAGAGTGGCAGCGCTTCTGCGAATCGGTGCTGGGCTGGGAGCCTGGCGAAAGCGATTCCCGCTTCGCGTCGAATAACGACAGGGTAGCTCACCGGGACGATCTAGAGGCAATCATCGGATCGGTGACATCTCAACTGACGCAAGACGAATTCATGGCGAGACTGACCGCGGCCAACGTGGCCTTTGGCCGCGTCAACGACGTGGTTGCCTTGGGCAAGCACCCGGCATTGCGGCGGCGCCCCGTAACGACCGAGTACGGCGATAAGATCACGATCCCATCCTGCCCGATCCGGTGGCTAGAGCGAGAGAGCCAATCGACGCTCTCCGCCACGCCCACCGTCGGGCAGCACTCGCAGATGATACGCGAAGAATTTTCCGCGCTGCGCAATCGATGATCGGAGGAGCAGATATGCCGAGCGAACTCAGCCACTGGATCGGGCGTAGCGAGAGCCAGACCGACGTTCTCCGTGCACAGCCGGCGCAATTCATGCAAGCTACGCTCGGACGTGAGCCGGACCTGAAGACGGGAGACGCTCTTCCGCCACTGTGGCACTGGCTATACTTCCTCAGCGCCGAACCGGCTGGCGGGCTCGGCCGAGACGGCCATCCCCGGAAAGGGGGCTTTTTACCGCCTGTCCCCCTGCCGCGTAGAATGTGGGCCGGTGGGCGCTTCACCTTCGGCGTTCCACTGCGGCTGGGGGAGCACGTCCGAAAGACGTCGACCATCAAGCAGGTCGTCGAAAAGCAAGGGCGCAGCGGCAAGCTTTGTTTCGTTACGGTGCTGCACGAAATTCGCCAAGGAGAAGAACTGGCCCTCAGCGAGGAGCATGATATCGTCTATCGTGACGACCCCAATCCGAACGCCCCGGCGCCGACCGCGGCGATGGCTCCGGCCAACGCTGCGTTCTCGACCGAGATCGTTCCCGATCCGGTCCTGCTGTTCCGTTACTCAGCCCTGACGTTCAATGGTCATCGGATCCACTACGATGCCGTTTACGCGACGAACGTGGAGGGCTACGAAGGCTTGGTCTTCCACGGACCACTGACAGCGACACTGTTGATCGATCACGCCAGCCGAATGCGTGGAATGCCGCCCAGATCCTTTTCGTTCCGAGGCACCTCGCCCATTGCAGGGACCCTCCCCTTCCGGATCGAAGGCCGCAACGACGCGGACACAACGCTGCTCTGGGCTCGGAGGCATGACGGCGTTCAGGGGATGGAAGCGAAGGCAACGTTTTGAACCAACTCGTCCGTAAAATGACGTATGCTGTTGGCCTGAAACCGGACGAGTCTCGTTTTGAAACTGCCACCTTTGAACGCCCTCCGATGCTTTGAAGTTGTCGCCCGCCGCCTGAGTTTTAAAGCCGCGGGCATGGAGCTCCATATCACACCCTCCGCTGTCAGCCATCAAATCGAGAAGCTAGAATACTTCGTAGGCGTACGCTTGTTTCACAGGTCCCATCGGAAAATAACGTTAACCGACGCTGGCGCCATTTATTATTCCCATCTGAGTAGGACGTTCCAATACATCTCGGATTTGACCGAGATTATTCTCCAGGAAAAACCTGTCACCAAGTTCACACTGTCCATACCGCCAAGCCTGCTGGCAAACTATCTGATCTTCCACATCAAGGATCTCATTGCGCTGTATCCGATGGTGGAGTTTCGGTTCATCGACACGTTGCGCTTCATCGACTTCGAGCGTGAATCCGTGGATGCGGGCATCTGGTACGGTTACGGAGATTGGAGCGGGCTGTTCATCGAGCACATCGTCGACGAGGATCTGGTGGCCGTCTGCAGCCCTCGATTGATAGAGCCCAGAGCGAAGCTCAGTTCTCTGGAAGAGATGTTCAGGCAGCCTCTAATCCATACCGAGCGGCGCCTGATCACTTGGACCAGCGTCCTCCACTCCTTGTCGGGCAAGAAAGCGGGAATCGGCAAGGGCCTTCGCTTTCTGCATTCTCTCCAGGCGATAGAAGCGGCCAGGAACGGCCTTGGAGTGGCTCTCGCCCATCGACCGAGCGTTCAACGGCTCTTGTTGAGTGGAGAGCTGGTCGTGCCTTATGACGTGCCGCTCTTATCGTCGCGCAGGCCGGGATACTATTTCGTTTGCCCTTTTGAGAACAAGGCCGACGAACGCGTCCTGGCGGTTCGCGACTGGCTCTTCAGTACCATGAACCTTGCTTAACCTAGGCTTGCTTCAGCAAAATCGCCCGGCGTCGCGTGCCGGCCCATCGATGCGCGTTCGCCCCGCCATTCGCTCTGGCGCAGACCAAAAGCGGTCGCCGCGAGGTTCGGGTGATTTTTTTCGACCTTTCTAGAACAATAATGTCGCTTGTCGGCGGAGGGGTGCGCTGATTACACCATTTTACGTATAACGATATGGCGGTCCAGGCGCCAAATAGAAAATCGAGCGCTAGCGCTAACGGGAGGAAGTCATGAAACAGTTGTTCCGCGCGGCATTTATCGCTGCCCTTGGTATTGTTAACACCCAGGTATTCGCGAAAGAGTTGGTCGTGGGCGGAAAGGGCTATACCGAGCAGCTCCTCGTCGCCGAAATGACGACACAGCTCCTGAATTACAATGCGATACCTGCCAGAAAAGTTGACGGCATGGGGACCTCGGTATTGCGCAAGGCGCTGGAGAACGGCGAGGTCGATCTCTACTGGGAGCAGACCGGAACGGCCTTGATTACCCATCACAAGATCGAGCAGCCGAAGGGGGCCGTGGAGGATTACGAGACCGTCAAAGCGTTGGATGCGAAGAGCGGGATTGTCTGGCTGGCGCTTTCGGGCGCAAACAACACTTATGCCCTGGCTGTGCGCAGCAAGGACGATCTCGGTCTCGACACTTTGTCCGACCTGGCCGCCGCGTTCAACCGCGGCGATAAGCTCAAAATGGGCGTCAACGCAGAATTCCCCCGCCGCCAGGACGGTCTGCTCGGCCTCCAAACTGCCTATTCGTTCCGGGTTCCGCGCGAAAACGTCGTTGCGATGCAAGGCGGCCTCGTCTACTCCGCGCTACGTGATGGGCAGATCAATGTCGGCCTCGTCTTCACGACGGACGGTCGGATCGACGCATACGGCTTCAAAGTTTTGAAGGACGACAAGAAGTTCTTTCCCGACTATATTATCGCGCCTAACGTTCGCAAACCCGTCCTGGACGACAATCCGAAGCTGGCCGGCATTCTGAACGACCTCTCCGGTCGGCTTGATGTCGCGACGATGAAGCGGCTGAACGGGATGGTAGATGTCGATCAGCAGCCCGTCGAGCGCGTCGCGCGGCAGTTTCTCATAGAACAGAAGCTGATGAAGTAAACAGCTTCGCACCGAACAGGGCTGAAAATGGACATTCTGCTCAAGACCGGCGTCTTCATGTACGAGAACAGCGGGTTCGTGCTGGGCTTGACTATCACCCATCTGGGCTTGGTCATAGGTGCGGTCGGCCTGGCGATCGTGAGCGGGATCGCCATCGGCATAGTGATCGCCAGGACACCCGCGGCGGCCAAGGTCGTGTTTGCCCTCGCCTCGGTCGTTCTGACCGTCCCGTCGATCGCATTGTTCGGGCTAATGATGCCGGTGCTTGCCCTGATCGGGCACGGCATCGGCGCCCTCCCCGCTATGATTGCCGTCTTTCTGTATTCTCAGCTTCCAATCATCGGGAATACATATGCTGCCATCAATGGCATCGATCCCGGGGTCCGAGAGGCGGCGCGTGGGATTGGCATGACCGGAATTCAGCGGTTGTTCCGCGTGGAGCTGCCGATCGCTTTGCCGATCATCGCGGCCGGCGTGAGGATCGCGGCCGTCCGGAACATAGGCGTAATGGCCGTCGCAGTGTATATCGGCGCCGGTGGGCTCGGGACATTGATCAGCAGGGGGATCGCCCAGTCTGATCCCCGCCAACTCATCGCGGGGGCCCTGTTGATCAGCATCATGGCGATCGCCGTCGACTATCTCTTCCATCTGATAGAACGCAAGTCTTCCACCAGCTGAATTAGACAGAATTGTCCAGCCTGAAAATGAATTTATCTCTTGAATAAATTCGGTTCGCCCGAATAGACCGCATGTGTCCACTGCTCGGATTCCGACGTGGGACGGCCCCCCTGATTTGGAAAAGAATTCGGAGCAGTCGCGTGATAACAGTTGAGAGGCTCGCTAAAAAATTTTCCATGCGCGGCAGCTCGTTGACAGCCGTAGACGACGTCAGTTTCGAAGTCGGCAACGGGGAAATTTGCGTCTTCATCGGCCCTTCCGGTTGCGGCAAGACCACAACCTTGAAGATGATCAACCGCTTGATCGCACCTACTTCCGGTCGTGTACTGATCGACGGGCAGGATACACGGCAACTCGACACAGTCTCGCTACGCAGGAGCATTGGTTACGTGATCCAGCAGGGCGGTCTGTTCCCGAACATGACGGTCGAGGAAAACATTTGCATCGTTCCCAAACTCCTCGGATGGGACAAGGCGAGGTATCGCAAGCGAGCGCATGATCTGATGGAAATGGTTTCGCTCGATCCGGGCCAGTTCCTCTCGCGTTACCCGCGAGAACTGTCAGGAGGGCAGCAGCAGCGCATCGGGGTGATCCGCGCGTTGGCGGGCGACCCGCCACTGATGCTCATGGACGAACCGTTCGGCGCCATCGACCCGATCATTCGGGCCTCGATCCAGGATGAGTTTTTGAAACTGCAAAAGGAAGTCAAGAAGACCATTCTCTTCGTCAGCCACGATCTCGACGAGGCCGTAAAGATGGGCGACAAGATCGCCATCTTCCAAGCCGGAAAGTTGATGCAGATCGACACGCCGGCTCGGATCCTTTCGTATCCCGCGAACGATTTCGTCCGCAAATTTGTCGGCAGAGACAGCGAATTCAGGCGACTGAGCTTGATCTCCGCTTCAGAGGTAGTCCGTCGCGATGTCCAGCCTGCCCGCGCGTCCAGCGACGTCGGCTCAATGTCGGGGTTCTTCGGCGGCAGCGCCCTGATCCCGGTCGTGGATGACGACAACCGTCTCGTTGGGTCGGTGAACACCAATACTATCGTTGAAAGGCGTGGCCGGATGATGGAGCATATTGCCGAGGATTTCCCTTTCGCGCTCGAGACGGACGATCTGAGATATGTCTCGACGATCATGATGAAGCTTAAGGTCGACGTGGTTCCCTGCGCCGCCAAGGATGGATCCTATCTCGGCGTCATCGACCGGCTGTCCATCAGTGCAAGACTGAACGAAGTGCCGGTCTGAGCCCACGGGATTAGGAAACACAGCCATGGCACAGACAAGCGCCGCGTCGGGCAAAGCCGGCATCCCGCCCATCGTCCTCTTACTCGCGCTTACGGTTACGGCTGCCGGTTCGATCTCCTGGCTGAGCGTCGTTTCATCGGATGCGGTGGGCAACATGCTCCAGTATTGGCCGGACATCGTCTATCTCGGCAGGCAGCATCTGGCGCTCGCGTTCATATCGAGCCTAGCCGCCGCGGCCATAGGCATCCCACTTGGGATTCTGCTCTCGCGTCCCGGAGTTGAGCGCATTGCCGAACTCGTCATGCAAGCGCTCAACATCGGAAACTCGATCCCGACCCTTGCTCTTCTGGCCTTGGCGATGGTTTTCCTAGGCATCGGCATTCCTTCTGTGGTTTTCGCGCTGACCCTGGCGACGCTGTTGCCGATCGTTCGCAACAGCTACGCCTCGCTGCGAGCCGTGCCCGAGGCGATGAAGGAAGCCGCCACGGGCATGGGCATGACACCCTCGCAAGTGCTTATCAGGGTCGAGTTGCCAAACGCGATCGACGTCATAATGGCTGGTGTCCGCACAGGCGTGGTCATCAACATGGGCGCAGTACCGCTTGCCTTTCTGATCGGCGGCGGCGGTTTGGGCGAACTCATCTTTATGGGGATCGATCTGAACAACATGGAGATGATGATGGCCGGCGCTATCCCAACGACCCTGTTGGCGCTCGCCGTCGACGGCAGCCTGGAGCTTCTCCGACGACTCTTGTCTTTCCGATCGAGATCGCAGCGTGAAGAGCCGGGTGCACTTTGAGGAGCAGGGCCGATCAGCCAGGTTTGCCGGGAGATCGCCGATGAACACAGCACTTGACTTCTGGGTTCCGCTCTTCGTTCCGGGCGACAGGCCAGAACGGTTCAACAGGGCGGCATCGAGCGATTGCGATGCGGTAATCGTGGACCTGGAGGATGCCATTTCCTCAGACCGCAAGGCAGCAGCACGTGCAGCATTGCAAGTCGGGTTCACGGATAAGCCGATCCTCGTGCGCGTCAACGGTATTGGCACGCCTTGGCATGACGCCGATATGCACGCCTTGGCCCAGAAGCGCGTCGCAGCGGTGATCCTCCCTAAAGCGGAATGCACCGCTGAGTTTGCGGCTTTCTGCGCAGCCTCGTCCCTGCCGATCGTGGCTTTGATCGAGAACGCGCGTGGATTGGCCGACGCGCGCCGGATCGCGGCGACGGAGAATGTCGCAAGGCTCGCCTTCGGCAGCATCGATTTCTGTGCCGATCTCCGCTGTGTCCATACTCGCGGGGCGCTCTCCGCAGCGCGGTGCGAACTAGTGCTGGCTTCGCGTCTCAGCGGCCTCGTCGCCCCCCTGGATGGCGTCACCACCGCGCTCGATGACACCTCCGTGATCGTGGGCGACGCTCGCCACGCGCTGGAACTAGGTATGGGCGGAAAGCTTTGCATCCACCCGCGACAGATCGAAGCGATCCGCGCAGGTTTCGCACCGAGCGACGCGGAGATCGCCTGGGCCAGGAAGGTGCTCGCGAGCGGCGACGGGGCTGTTGCGGTTGATGGCGCCATGGTGGATGCGCCCGTTCGTGTCCGGGCTCGCGCCCTGCTGAACCGTGCCGGCACGACCTGACGCCTGTTCAGGTGCCCTCCGAAGATTGATTGTCAGCGTTGGCGGCCCGGTATCCGTCGATTGGCCGTTCTACTTGCTTCTCCCTACCGTTTCGACACGGTCTTCAACGAAAATCAACAACGTCATACGGTTGATGACAAGTAATTCTCGCGCTCTTGAACTGGACGATATTGTGTCGAACGGAATTTCCAAGATCCTGGTTGCAAACCGCTCGGAAATCGCGATCCGGGTATTCCGCGCTGCTAACGAACTCGGCCTTAAGACGGTCGCGGTCTGGGCCGAGGAGGACAAGCTGGCGCTCCACCGCTTCAAGGCGGACGAGAGCTATCGGATCGGCCGCGGAGCGCATCTGCCGCGCGACCTCGGTCCCATCGAGAGCTATCTCGCGATTGACGAGATCATCCGCGTCGCAAAGATTTCGGGAGCCGATGCGATTCATCCGGGCTACGGACTGCTCTCCGAAAGCCCCGAATTTGCTGAAGCCTGCGCCAGGAGCGGCATCACCTTCATCGGGCCGACGCCGGAAACAATGCGTCAGCTCGGCAACAAGGTCGCGGCTCGCAATCTGGCGATCGCACTGGGCGTGCCTGTGGTTCCGGCGACGGAGCCCTTGCCTGACGACATGGCGGAAGTCGCGCGTATGGCCGAAACGATCGGCTATCCCGTCATGCTTAAGGCGTCCTGGGGCGGCGGCGGGCGCGGGATGCGGGCTATCAGCGCGCCGGCCGACCTCGCGCGCGAGGTGACGGAGGCCAAGCGCGAGGCCAAGGCTGCCTTCGGCAAGGGCGAGGTATATCTTGAGAAACTCGTCGAGCGTGCCCGGCATGTCGAGAGCCAGATTCTCGGCGACACCCATGGCAATGCGGTGCATCTCTTCGAGCGCGACTGCTCGATCCAGCGCCGCAACCAGAAGGTCGTGGAACGAGCGCCCGCGCCCTATCTGACCGAGAGCCAGCGTGCCGAGCTCGCGGAATATTCCCTGCGCATCGCCAACGCGACGAAATATGTCGGCGCCGGCACAGTCGAGTACCTGATGGATGCCGATAGCGGCAAATTCTATTTCATCGAGGTCAACCCCCGTATCCAAGTCGAACATACAGTGACCGAGCTCGTCACCGGCATCGACATCGTCAAGGCGCAGATCCACATCCTCGAAGGGCATGCCATCGGCACGGACGCATCCGGCGTGCCGCCTCAGGAGTCGATCAGGCTCAATGGACATGCGCTCCAGTGCCGGATCACCACCGAGGATCCCGAGCAAAGCTTCGCCCCCGACTACGGGCAGATCACCGGCTATCGCGCCGCTTCCGGCTTCGGCATCCGGCTCGACGGCGGCACGGCTTATCCCGGCGCGGTGATCACGCGCTACTACGACCCGCTGTTGGAGAAGGTCACCGCCTGGGCGCCGACGCCGCAGGAGGTGATCGCTCGGATGGACCGGGCGCTACGCGAATTCCGCATCCGCGGCGTCGCGACGAACTTGACCTTTCTCGAGGCGATCGTCAGTCACCCGGCCTTTGCCGACATGAGCTATACGACGCGCTTCATCGACACGACGCCGGAACTCTTCAATCAGGTGAAGCGCCAGGACCGCGCGACCAAGCTCCTGACCTATCTGGCCGACGTCACCGTGAACGGGCATCCGGACACCCGCGACCGAGCCCGACCGGCGGCAACGGCAGCAGAGCCGGTCGTGCCCTTCATCGATGCGCCTGTCTTGGCCGGCACGCGCCAGAAACTCGACGAGCTCGGCCCCCAGGGTTTCGCCCGCTGGATACGGGAGCAGAAGCGGGTGCTCGTCACCGACACAACCATGCGCGACGCGCATCAGTCGCTCTTGGCAACTCGCATGCGGACCTATGACATAGCGCGCGTGACACCGGTCTACGCGCGCGCCTTACCGACGCTGTTCTCCCTGGAATGCTGGGGCGGCGCGACCTTCGACGTCGCGATGCGCTTCCTGACCGAGGATCCCTGGGAGCGACTGACCAAGATACGGGAAGGCGCCCCCAACCTTCTGCTTCAGATGCTGCTGCGAGGCGCGAACGGCGTCGGCTATAAGAACTATCCGGACAATGTCGTGCGCACCTTCATCCGCGAGGCGGCGGAGGGCGGCATCGACGTCTTCCGCGTCTTCGATTGTTTGAACTGGATCGAGAACATGCGCGTCGCCATGGACGCGGTGATCGCGGAGGGCAAGCTCTGCGAGGCGGCGATCTGCTACACCGGTGATATCCTGGACCCCCACCGGTCAAAATACGACCTGAGATACTATGCAGGCCTGGCCGCCGAGCTTGAAGAAGCTGGCGCGCACTTGATCGCCGTCAAGGACATGGCGGGTCTTCTCAAGCCGGGCGCTGCGCGTGTCCTGTTCAAGGCGCTGCGCGAGGCGACCGATCTGCCGATCCACTTCCACACCCACGACACCTCAGGCATCGCGGCCGCGACGGTGCTGACGGCCGTCGAGGCCGGTGTCGACATCATTGATGCCGCAATGGACGCCGTTTCGGGCGGGACCTCCCAGCCATGCCTCGGCTCGATCGTGGAGGCGCTGGCCGGCTCCGAGCGCGACCCCGGGCTCGATCAGGCCTGGATCCGGCAGGTTTCCTTTTATTGGGAAGCAGTGCGCAACCAATATGCAGCTTTCGAAAGCGATCTAAAAGGGCCGGCTTCGGAAGTTTATCTCCATGAGATGCCAGGCGGTCAGTTCACCAACCTGAAGGAGCAGGCCCGCTCGCTCGGTCTGGAAACCCGTTGGCATCAGGTCGCGCAGGCCTATGCTGACGCGAATCGGATGTTCGGCGATATCGTCAAGGTCACCCCTTCCTCGAAAGTCGTTGGGGATATGGCACTGATGATGGTCAGCCAGGAATTGACGGACACCGATGTCGAAAATTCCGAGAAGGACATCGCCTTCCCGGATTCGGTGGTCTCGATGCTGAAGGGCGACCTTGGCCAACCGCCTGGCGGCTGGCCGGAGACGCTGCAGCGCAAGGCGCTGAAGGGCGAGCAGCCATATTCGGTCCGGCCGGGCTCGCTCCTGCAGGATGCCGACCTGGCGGCTGAACGCTGGATCGCCGAGGCGCAGCTCGGCCGGCAAATCAGCGATCAAGAGTTCGCCTCCTACCTAATGTATCCCAAGGTCTTCATCGATTTTGCGCTAGCGATCGAGACCTATGGGCCGGTGAGCGTGCTGCCGACGCCCGCCTATTTCTACGGACTTTCGGTTGGCGAGGAGGTCCTGCCTGAAATTGACACCGGCAAGACGCTAGTGATCCAGCACCAGGCGACGACCGAGCCTGACGAGCAGGCCATGGTCAAGGTGTTCTTCGAGCTCAACGGCCAGTCCCGCATGATCAAGGTGCCGGACCGCAATCGTGTCGCCAGCCGCCCCGTCCGCCGCAAAGCCGAAGGCGGACAGCCCAGCCAGGTCGGCGCGCCGATGCCCGGCGTTGTCTCGACCGTCGCCGTGGACGTCGGTCAGGCCATCAAGGCCGGCGATGTGCTGCTCTCAATCGAGGCCATGAAGATGGAGACCGCCCTATACGCCGAACGCGACGGAATCGTCGCCGAGCTCCTTGTCAAGGCCGGCGATCAGATCGATACGAAAGACCTGCTGGTCACCTTCGCTTGACCCACTAACCAAGCGAGCTTTCCCATTTGCCGATGTGAGGCGAAGCGGGAGTTCGCTCGTGCGGATCATACCTCAAAGGTGCATTCATTTTGGGAGAAGGAGCTCCTGTGTGGCCTGCCTCGATTGAGTGGTCCGGCTTCACTGTAATGCATGGTCGGCTTCACGGCCATGTTTGATGGTGGCACGATAGAGAGCTGGCTCGGGAAAACTGGACAGTGCGGATAAGTGGAGTTTCTGCCTGAAGGCGGCATGATTGCCGCAACAGGAGAGACCATGGCGAAACGACCGCGGCGTAACCACACGCCGGCCTTCAAGGCGAAGGTGGCCCTTGCAGCCGTGGGGGGCGAGAAGACGATCATCGAGCTGGCGCAGCAGTTTGACGTGCACCCGAACCAGATCACGCAATGGCGCAGTCAGCTTCTCGATGGGCTGCGGGCGTGTTCGACGGCTAGGCGAAGGCCGCAGCGCCTGCTCCGGCGGTCGACGTGAAGACGCTGCACGCGAAGATCGGGGAGCTGACGCTGGAGAATGAACCGAAGGTCCGCGCAGCGAATTTTTGTCCGGCGCGCTCGGGAAGGCCGGGCTTCTGAGCGCAAAGCGATGATCGACCGTCATCACGATCTGCTGCTCAGTCGGCAGGCGAAGGTTCTGGGGATCAGCCGGGGCAGCGTCTAATACCTGCACCGCGCGGCTCCGGCTGCCGATCTGGCTTTGATGCGCCGGATCGACGCGCTGCATCTGGAATACCTTTCGCCGGCAGCCGGATGTTGCAGGGGCTTCTCAATGCCGAGGGTCATGTCGCCGGGCGAACGTTCTGGCGAATGAGGCCGTTCGGTCCTCATCATTTCTAGAGCATTTCCGGTTTAATCCGGTTCATATCCTGCTGCCTTGAAGTAGTTTGCGCATTCGTTTGGTGAGAAGAGATCGGCGATCGTTCCGGCGGCGTCCCAGAGTGCCGGGATGGAGCGCTCTGCCTTGGCTCTGAGCATGGCCTTGAGCTTGGCGAAGGCGTTTTCGATCGGGTTCATGTCTGGACTGTAAGGCGGCAGGAAGGCGAGCGTGGCGCCTGCGCGTTCGATCGCCTCGCGGACGCCGGCCGGCTTGTGGGCTGGCAGGTTGTCCATGACGACGATGTCGCCCGGGTTCAGGGTCGGAACGAGGACCTGCTCGACATAGGCGAGAAAGACCGTGCCGTTCATGGCTCCGTCGTAGACAAAGGGGGCGGTCATGCCGCCGAGGCGCAGGGCTCCTGCGAAGGTCGTCGTTTTCCAATGGCCATGCGGAACGCCCGCCCGGCAGCGCTCGCCGCGCGGAGCTCGGCCGCGCAGGCGGGCCATCTTGGTCGAGAGGCCGGTCTCGTCGATGAAGACGAGGCGCTGCGGATCGAGCTCGGACTGGGCCTCGAACCAATCCCGCCGTCGCTTCAGGACGTCGGGTCGTTCCTGCTCCAGTGCATGGGCGGTCTTTTTTGAACGTCCAGCCATGCGACCGCAGCCAGGAACTGAGCGCGCTGTGGCCGATGACGACCGACCGCTCGCCCGATAGACGCGCCATCATCTCGTTCAGCGTGATGTCCCGGCGATCCTCGATCAGCCCCACGATGAAGGATTCATGCACATCCAGGCGCGATGCCCGCCGCCGGCCCCGCACCCGCGCCGTCGTTTCGCCGAGCCTCGCCCGAGCGATCCACCGGATCGCCGTCGAGACCCCGACCCCAAATCGGGCTGCGGCCTGGCGTGCCGAATGCCCATCGCTCGAAGCCTTCAAAACCCGCCCGCGAAGATCGTCGCTCAGTGCTCGTGCCATCGCCTGCCCTCATCAACGATCTCGTTGAATCAGGCGGCCGGCAAAGCGTCACTTCGCAATCGATTCAACAACGACCGGAAACGCTCTAGAGCGTTTCCGGCTAAATCCGGTGCATGTTCGGTGGCCGTGGAATAGTTGGCGCACTCGTCTGGAGAGAAAAGGCCTACGATGGCGCCGACGGTGTCCCAAAGAGCGCCGATGCTGCGCTCGGGCCTGGCCCGGAGGATGGCCTTGAGCGTGGGAAGCAGCACCTACCCACGCCTTCGCGGAGGTAGGCTCCGGCGAGGACGACCGTGCCGTTCATGGCTCCGTCGTAGACGAAAGGGGCGGTCATACCGCCGAGGCGCAGGGCTCCTGCGAAGGTGGTCGTCTTCCAAAGTCCGTGAGGAATGCCAGCCCCGCAGCGCTCTCCGCGCGGAGCCCGTCCACGCCACTACCGCTGCAATGCGGATGCACGGATGCGATTTCGCAGGTCAGCTTCGAAGGCTTCCTGCTCCACGATCTTTGCGACGAACGCCGACACATCCGTGCGCGGTACAATGATCAAGCCGTCGCGATCGCCGATAATCGCATCTCCCGCATTGCAGACGACATTGCCGCACGCAACCGGGACCCCCACCGTACCCGGCCCGGTCTTGGTAGGGCCGGCCGGGTTGATGCCGCGTGCGAAGACCGGCACTCCAAGGTTGTCGAGTTCCTCGACGTCCCGCACTGCACCGTCAATCACGACCCCGGTCACGCCGCGCGCCGAGCGTCTGCTCGGTGGATGAAGCAGTAGTGGAGCATCGGAAGGGTGGGTCGCTCTCAAGCGGTTGCAGAGCGCCGCTGTCCATCCAGGGCTTCATGTAATCATAGGGCAGAAAACTTATTCCTCGGCCATAGTCAGCCCGATAATGGCCATCAGGCTGTTACTGGCGACTATTCGCGGAATCGAAAGACCCTGGTCGGCTGCCCAATCGTCGAATGCCTGCGTCAAGCTAGATCCTTCGGTCATCGTAATAACCGGATGATGTGCGAGTTCATTCGCGCGCAACTGAAATCCCGGGTCGAAACGTCCGGCCGTTGCCCAGAGCGCGCCTGGCCTTCGCAGTGGGGTTCCTGGGAACAGGCTTGCGCGAACCAGGCGTCACGCATATTATTCAATAATTCCACAACTGTTTAAATGTCAGAATGAACCAACAACAAGCTCTCAATGGTTTTGGCGCCATCGCCCAGGAAACCCGGCTTCAAATCGTGCGCTTGCTGATCAAAGCCGGCGCAGAGGGAATGCCGGCCGGCGAGATCACGGCTGGGCTCGAGGGCGCCTCGGCGCCGCGGGTCTCATTCCATCTTCGGCATCTGGAGCAAGCGGGCCTGATCACGAGCAAGCGAGAGGGCCGCCTTATCATCTATAGCGCCGTGTTCTCGGCTCTGTCGGATCTCGTTGCCTTCCTGATGCGCGATTGCTGCCAAGGGCACTGTGAGGTTTGTGATCGCGCGATCGCGCTTTTCGCTCGATGCACCGGCCGGCCGCAGGCGCTTGAACTAACCCCGAAAATTAGCTGCGATTGATCGACCTGATATGCGTGACCTCCTCGAAACCCACCAAGTTGCGATCTATTTTGCTGTAATCTGCGCTGCCAGTGCGCTGACATTCGCGATACCAGGAACAGCTGGGCTCGATATCCTCATCACCCCAGCTCTCGCGCTCATGCTTTTCGTGACGTTCCTGCAGGTGCCGCTGCAGGAACTCGGCAAAGTCTTCGCCCGGGTGCCCTTCATGGTTTCGCTGCTGACCACGAACTTTGTGGCGATTCCCGTCTTGGCCGCATTTCTCCTGCCGCTTCTGCCAGGCGACCCCATGGTTCGGCTTGGCGTGCTGATGGTCCTGCTCACGCCATGCATTGACTACGTCGTGACATTCGCCCACCTGGGAAGAGCGGATGCAAGGCTATTGCTCGCCTCCACACCAATTCTTCTGATCGTTCAAATGCTGCTTTTGCCGGTCTATCTTGGCCTTTTGCTGGGAAATGAGGCTATGGAGCTGGTTCATATCGAGCCGTTCCTACACGCCTTTGTTTGGCTCATCGTAGTCCCCCTCTGGGCCGCGGCCGCGGTTCAGGTTTTTGCTGCAAAAAGTGAGGTGGGGCGTAAGCTTTCTACAGCACTTGGCTTCTTGCCGGTTCCATCGACGGCCCTGGTGCTCTTTATTGTCTTCGCAGCGGTCGTTCCGCAGCTTGGACAGGCGCTGAATGGCGCGCTCCGAGCTGTGCCAATCTATATCGCCTTTGCGATCCTGGCCCCTCTGATCGGCTGGTTTATCTCCGTGCTGCTTCTCGTCGATGCCAAGGGAGCGCGAGCCATCGCGTTCAGCGCCGGTACCAGGAACTCCCTGGTCGTTCTTCCGCTGGCTCTGTCCGTTCCGAATGCGATGCCGCTGCTCCCTGCGATCATCGTCGCGCAGACCCTTGTCGAGCTGCTCAGCCAGCTCGTCTATATCCGCTGGATTCCAAAACTCGACAAACCCTGACCCGGACGCTGTCTACAATGTTGACGGCCTTGTTTTTAATCGCTCTAGTTCGACCTTCCTTTAAGGGAGGCGACGAATGCGGCGAGTATTCATTGCGGCAGCCTGTGCATCATTTATGTCCTTGTCTGGCCAGGCCAAAACTTTAAGCGAGAAAGAGGCCGATTCATTACTAGATCTGCTCCTCAAGCAGCAAGGCTTCACAGGTCAGATTGAAGCAAGATTGCCGGAGCTTATGGGTCGTTCGCTTGATCCCAAGCTCGTCGACCTTGGGAAGCTGATTTTCTTCGATTCCGGTTTAGGGCTTCACAAAACGAACTCGTGCGCTGGCTGCCATTCACCAACCCGAGCATTTGGAGATACACAGCCAATCGCCATCGGCGTCTTGAGGAACCATGACCCAAACGTGCCGGCGATCGTGGGCCCGGGGAGAAAGGTTCCTGATGCGGAACGCAATCAGAGGCGGTCTCCAGCCCTGGTCAATGTCGGCTTTTATCCAAGCCTCATGTGGAATGGCCGCTTCTCGAGCAATTCCGGAAACCCCTTCGACAACAAGAGCGGGTTCTCGTTTCCGCTGCCCGAGGGCACAGGCGCATTTCCGCCGGGGGACAGCCGGTTCCCCCATCTCCTGGTCGCGCAGTCCCATATTCCCTTTACCGAGCTTCCCGAGATGGCTGGCTTCGGCGGACTGCGAGATACGCCTGCAGGGGAAGCCATCGTCTTTTCGATGTTCAATTCTCGGCGCTTCTCCGGCTCGCAGCCCGTCACCAAGCGGATTATGGACGTCATGGCAAGCGCTACGGCAGCGCTGCGCGAGCCGATCATCGGCGACGACGATTTCAAGCAGTTTGATGACTTGCCGCGCCCGATTTCGAAGGATGATGAGCTACGAAAGGTTTCCGATCGCTTCCCATTCGTCGACTCGCGCAACGGCCCCATTCGTCAGGAGGTCAGCAAGCGTATCAATTCCCGTGAAGAATATCGGCTCCGCTTCTCGCAGATATATCCGGGGGTTTCAGACGGGAATGCCATTGAATTCTATATGACTGGCCAGGCTCTCTCCGAATTTCAGCTGTCGTTGTCGTTCGCGAACGCTCCAATCGACCAATTCGCACGCGGCGATCGCTCGGCCATGGGAGCGCGCGAGAAACAGGGCGCCATCCTCTTTTTCGGGCGCGCCAACTGCGTTTCCTGCCACGCAACATCCGGGCGCTCGAACGAGATGTTCAGTGATTTTCTCTCTCACAACGCCGGCATACCGGCCATTGCGCCGATCTTTGGAGCAGGAAAGGGCAATGTGCCATTCCGCGATAGCGACGGCGTTCAAACCGCAACCGGCCGTTACGACATGGGCCTGTTCGACATGACCCTGGCCGCGGGCGATCGGTTCAAGTTCCGCACGTCGCCCCTGCGCAATGTCGGCCTGCAGCCGCACTTCTTCCATAACGGCACATTCAACGATCTGGAGAAGGCGATCGCCTATCACGTCGACCCTCAGTCACAGCATGCCAAGTACGATCCTGCACAGAATGGCGTGCCCGCTGATCTGCAAAATCGGCCTGCGAACGGCGGGGGGGCGGTGCTCAACGGCCTGGCTCCCCAGCTCGATAGCAAACGCGGTGCGGCGACACTCACGCCCGGAGAAATCAAACTCCTCGCCGAGTTTCTCGATAAGAGTCTCACGGATGAGCGAGCAAGGCCGGCCAGACTGATCGGCCAGATCCCGGCGCGGCCGGATTCCAAATCTCCGATGGGGCTGCCTCTCCACACGTTCCAATAGGGTTAGCTCAGAGCGAGGGCCGGCGGATCTGCTGTCAGCCGGCCCTTCCCCCTACCGTCATGTTGCACCGCTCAGATTGAGGAGCAGCATTGTCTCGTTGGGCAGAATCCGAGGCCAGATCCCGGAAGATCGTGCATTGCGGCCCGGGGCGAGAACTTGGGGACCGTAGCGCTGACTATGCTGGCATTCGGCATTGGCACGTCGGTTCCCCTGCTTGTTCTCGCCATGACGTCGCGCGAAGCTCTGCTGCGTTGGCGGTGCAGGTTGATCGATACCGGGTCCACCGTGAAAGCCGGCCTGGGCGCCCTTCTTGTCGTGGCAGGTGTGCTGACACTGACTGGCTTGGACCGGTCGATTCAGACAGCTCTGGAAGGCCTGCTTCCCGGATGGATCCTGTCGTTATCGTCGGCGCTCTAAACCGCGGAGGGCGGGGCCATGGGCTCCGTCCTCCTCGATACTCAGGAAACAGCCATGAGGCGTTCAGCCGAGCGTTTCGGCGAGCCATTGCTTGACGCTACGCGGCGTGAGCCCCAGCAGCTTTTGGGCGCTCGTATCCTCAGCAATGACGTTGGCCGGCGCCTGCGACAACGCCTGATAGAGACCAGCGACGCCGGCGGCCGCCGGACCGAACATAGGGTTGATCAATTCGCCGAACTGTTCCGGTGTCAGCGCTTCGAAGTCTATCGGGCGGCCGAACTTGGCCGAAAAGCCGGCGGCGAGATCTGTCCCTTTGAGGCCCGGCAATTGGCCGACACCGACAATGCCGGTGACGCTGGCATCCGTCAGGAGACGCTCGGCTACCTCGGCCACATCCAGATGCGAGCTCCACGACACCGGAAAGTCGGCGCGGATGGGATAGCGCAGCATCCCCTCGGCCTGGACGGGCCCGAACACCATCGGCAAAAGCAGATTTTCCAGATAGAGCCGGGTCGCAACGATGGCATGGGACACACCGCTGTCGCGCACACCGTTCACGAGAAACATGACGGCGCTGTCGTCCGAAGCCTGCGACGGCGTGCCGGGCTCATCGATGATCGTGCCGCTGGTGGAGATGACAACGCGCTTGGGCTTGGCGGTGCGGATCGCCTCGACGAGGTTCCTGGCATATTGCACCCGAACCGGCTCCGGGGCCTGCGGCAGGTGAATGAAGACCCCGTCGGCGCCGCGATAGGCGGCAACGAGCGAAGCGACGGAGGCATTGTCAACTGCGATGGAAGGCTTGCCGTCGAGCTTCTCAGCCTTGCGAACGGCAGCAACAGCATGCTTCCCGGCGGCTATGAGTCGAGCATATAGCGGGCCGCCCTGTGCTCCGGTGGCGCCGTGAATGATAAATGACATCGGATGATTCTTTTGTTGGTCATAGGTGATGCCACATTAGTGCATCGTCTGCATCTGGCACGTCAAATGCACCATTGGACGAAAATCCATTCAGCGTCAGGAAAAACTTCGACGGCCCCTGCCCCCCTGTGACAGCTTCAGAGGCTCCTCCTCATCAGGGCAAAGAGGCTGACGCCTAACTTCGCTTGCTCCACGGAGATGTGGGGTCCGCCATGGCACGCATGCTGCCGACACGGATCTAATTTTGTCCAACAGTGTAGGAGACAGATGAATATCAGTGTATAATCTGCACTTGAAGCCGCATAAGAACCGATGAGACCCACTCCGATGACCGAGACCGTGCTGCCGCGCTGTGGGGTGGAACGCTTCCTGCTGCTGCTGGACGGCCCCTGGGCCACGCTGATCATCCGCGAGCTGCTTCATGGCCCGCGCCGTTTCACAGAGCTGCGTCATGCCCTGAGCGGCATCAGCGCCCATACGCTGACCCATCGCCTGCGCCGCTTCGAGGAGCATGGTTTGGTGACGCGGACGGCCTTCGCCGAAACCCCTCCCCGCGTCGTCTATGAGCTGACACCGCTCGGCGCCTCGCTCAAGGACGTGCTTTACGCGATGAAAGACTGGGGCGATTCCATCACCGATGAGACCCTGTCAGGGAGCGGCGACACGGCTGCTCCAAAACGCGACCAGGCTGGTACGGCAGCAGCGTCATCGCCATAAGCGCCGGTCGACCTGTTGCCCGAGGTCAAGCGGTGACGGCAAATCGCTGTCGATATTCACCCGGCGTAAGGCCGACGAAGCGTGCGAAAATCTTCCGGAATGCGCCGGGATCGGTATAGCCCGTCTCCCAGGCGATCTGCTCGACGCTCTTGCCGCCGAACTGCAAGAGCCCGCAGGCTTTGCTGACGCGCAGCCGCTGGCCATATTCGGAACTGGTCATCCCGGTGGCCTTGCGAAACCGCCGCAGGAAGGTGCGCCGCTCCAGTCCGGCCTTTGCGGCCAGTGTTACGAGCGAGATGTCTTTCGCCTCCGTTTCCTGCAACCAGCGTTGCACCTCGAGCACCGCACGATCGCCATGCGTCATGCGGGGTGAGAAGACGCTGTAGAAGCGCTGTTCGCGCCCCGGCGGATCGACCAGCAGAAAGCGCGCCGTTTGTGTCATGACCTCGGCGCCGCGCAGGCGCTCGACCAGCCGCAGGCAAAGGTCTGTCCAGGCCATCAGGCCACCGGCGGTCAGGATCATGCCATCGTCGATCAGCAGTCGATCCGCATCGACCAACACATTGGGAAAACGTGCGCGGAACTGGTCCTGGAGGATCCAGTGCGTCGTGGCAGTTCTTCCGTCAAGCAGCCCGGTCTCGCCCAGCAGAAACGCGCCCGCGCAGACAGAGCCCAAAATGGATCCTCCCGCATGCCGCTCACAGAGCCATTCGACATAGGGTGCCGCGACCTCAGCCGCTATGGGATCGGCCAGACTTGGCGGCAGGATAAGCACGTCAGGCCCGGCATCTGTGGATGTGCCGGTGTTGAGGACGCGCACCGGGGGGCCGTCTGCCTCATCGATGCGCCAATGGCTCACGACGATTGTGCGCAGACCGTGGCTGTCCCCCGGCGCCTGAAACCGGTTCGAGACGATGAACAGATCCGTCATGGCCAGGGCCGCAGAGGTCTGCACGCCCGGATAGAGGAGGATGCCGACCTCCACCTGCTGTCGTTGAGCCATTTGTCCCTATTGGCCTTCATTATGTCGATATCGCCAATAGGCATAGGCCAGGCGGAACCCTATTGTCCAGTCACCGACTTACAATAACAGCAACAGAAAGATGTATTCATGAGCAAGCGCGCAGTCGTCGTGATCGACATCCAGAACGATTACTTCCCGAACGGTAAGTATGAACTGGTCGGAATCGAACAGGTGGCAGCCAACGCGGCCAAGGTGATCGAGGCCGCCCGCGCCAAGGGCGATCGTGTCATCCATGTTCAGCACATCTTCCCCAGCCAGGATGCGCCCTTCTTCACGCCGGATTCTGCCGGCATCGAGATCAACTCGGCCGTGGCGCCGCGTGAGGGCGAGACCGTCGTCGTCAAGAACCATCCCAACCCCTTCCTGAAGACGGAGCTGAAGGAGATTCTCGACGCGGGCGGCATTGAGGAAGTCGTGATTGTCGGCGCCATGAGCCATATGTGTATCGATGCGACGACCCGCGCCGCCAGCGACTACGGCTACAAGACCACGGTGGTGCAGGATGCCTGCGCGACCCGCGACCTCGAGTTCGGCGGTACGATCGTCCCGGCGGCTCAGGTGCATGCGGCGATGATGTCGGCGCTGGGTTTCGCCTACGCCACCATCACCGATACCGCCAGCTGCACCGGCGCCTGACACCGCCGCGCTATTGCCAGCCGGAACGTGAACGCTCCGGCTGGTATCCGAGACGCGGGGGTGAACCTGCTTATGGAGACGGCCGAGAGCTCAGCTTCTGGTCCTCGCCGAGGCAGCGTTCGAGCGCCTCGCCGATGTCAGCCTCCCATGGACGGGATCGATGGTCGGTCATGCTGATATGAACGAGCTTCTGGCTTGATGTGAAGCGCAGTTCATCCCCGCAACGCGCGTTGATGGCGAGTTGAAGGCTCGATGTCCCGACCTCCTGGACGGCCACGGAGATGCTCAGCTCGTCGCCCAAACGACTTGGAGCGCAGAATTCCATGGAAAAGGTCACCACCGGCACCGAAGCCTGTCTCGGACCATGGAGCTCGACAAAAGAAACGCCGATTTCCTCGGCGAACCAGTCCTCAACCGCGGCATGGATCATTTCTGCATAGCGCGGGTAGAACACCATTCCTGCCGGATCGCAGTCCCGGAATCTGACCAATAGCCGCTTCACAAACACAACGCGCCTCTTCGGTCTCGGGGCTGTGCTTGACTCATGGCATGTCGGCCGGCTTGCCGGCTACGCGCAAAATGCGTCTCGTGAAGTGGGCACGAAATCGTGCCTCGCGCGAGGTCGCTCATCGAAGGGCTGGCGGAACTGTCCCCGGACAAGCCTCAAAAATCGAGGCGCGAGCTGTTGCGGGGCTCTATGGCTTCAAATGGGTCTCGACAAGGCTAACCCACATGGTAGCGGCATCGATCAGAATCCCGTCGTTGAAATCGTAGCCAGGGTTATGAAGCGGCTTGCTGTCTCCATTTCCGACAACAACGTAGCAACCGGGGCAATTCTGGCTGAAAACCGAGAAGTCATCGCTGTAGGACATCAGGGGTACGTTCCGTACAATCCTTTGATCCCCGAATAAGCTCCGTACGACCTGCTCGACCTTGCGAGTGGTCTCCGCGTCATTGATGACCGGCGGAGTGCCGTTCCGATGCAGCACCGAGGCGTCTACGCCGAATGCCTTTGCCTGCAGATCGGCAATTTCGGCAATGCGCTGTCGCAGAAACTCACGCGTCTCTTCGGTGAAAGACCTGGCAGAGATCCTCAATTGCGCCCGCTGTGCGATGACGTTCGACGCCGTTCCAGCCTGGAAGACACCGACGGTCACGACGGCTGGTTCCACTGGATCGACGTTGCGGGACACGATGCTTTGAAGCGCCATGACAATTGTGGAGGCCGCTACGATGGGGTCTTTGGACCGATGCGGCTGTGAAGCGTGGGCCCCAAAACCCTCGACGTCGATTTCGTAGGTATCCGACGCAGCCCAGAAAGACCCTTCGCGGAAGCCGAATGCTCCAGCGGCCATCCCCGGTATATTGTGCAGGCCATACACGTGGTCTGCAGGGAATTCCCTGAAGAGACCTTCCTCAATCATCTTTTTGGCGCCTGAACCGATTTCTTCCGCCGGTTGAAAGGCAACGTGCACCGTCCCGGAAAAATTCTTGGTGTCAGAGAGTTGGCGAGCGGCCGCCAGGAGGATCGCAGTGTGGCCGTCATGCCCGCAGGCGTGCATGCGGCCAGGGATACGACTTGCCCATGCCGGCCCAGCCTCCTCCTGGATCGGCAACGCGTCGATATCTGCGCGGATCATGATGCTTTTGGAGCCACTGCCAGCTGACAGCGTACCGATAACTCCTGTCACTCCGGGTCCGGCTTTAATTTTCCATCCCCATTCCGACAGACGCCTCGCGATCAGGTCGGTCGTCCGTTGCTCTTCGAAAGCCGTTTCAGGATGGCTGTGAAGGTCGCGGCGGATCGCGATCATCTCATCGGCGTGCTGGCGCAAGTAATCGACCACGTTTATGCCCTTTTCGATACATTCTGTAGCGATGCACTCGTCATCGCTGATGCTTGGCCATGAGTTCTGAGATTCTCGATTTTTGAGAGCGCAGGTATTCGACGAATATGGCAGCGTCGGATGTAAGACCGGATGCCGCCGGAATGACAAAGCGCGTTTGCAAGGTCAATGTCGGCTCGAAGGGTCGCGCAACGACACCTTTGGGAAGCTCCAGTAGCACTGGCAGGGGGTTGAGGACTGAGACCCCCATCCCTTCGCTGATAAATCCGAGGGCCGACAAGGCTGCATCCGCTTCGATCACCGTTCGCGGTCGCACGCCGGCGCTGAAAAAAATCTGCTCCAACGCTCCTTGAATGGATATCCGGCGCGTGATGCTGACGTAATCAACCTGGTCAAGATCGGCAGCGGTGACGACACTGGCCGAAGCCAACGGGTGGCCCTCCGGCATCACGCAAACAGCTTTGGTCTCCAGGAATGGCTCGAAGCGGACGCCCGCGTGACTGACATTGGCGTCGGTTATTCCGACGGCACCAGGCTGCTCCGCCACAGCGCTCGCAAGATTATCGAGCGTCATGGTTTCGAAGGAGATGAGGATCTCGGGGTTCGCTTTGGCGAAGGTCGCGACCTCCCGCTGAAGGAGCAGGTGGCCGATCGACGGCGGCGCTATGACCGTAAGCTCTCGTCGTCCAGGCGCGCTACTGAGCGCGTCCAGTTCCCGCAGCGACTTGAAGATCTCGGTGCTCCGCTCGTAAATCGAAAGCGCCTCGGCCGTCGGGGCCAGGCGCCCACCTTCGCGTGTAAACAGCGGGCGACCCCAACGCTGCTCGATTTTAGCGATGCCCCGGCTCACTGCAGGTTGCGAAATGCCCAGGCGCTGAGCAACTCCAGTCGTCTTGCGCTCAGCGACAATCGCGCAGATCAGCTCCATCTCACGCAAGACGGACCACTGACCTGCCCAGCGCGACGATCGAATGTCAGAAAAATCAGACACCATCGTACCTTAGAATGCTCTGAACTCTCAAAATAATTACATACTGCAGCGCCTTATCAAGCTAAACATATGGCGATCTAAATCAAGAAGGCGATTATACGTGAACGTATACTGCAATTCATTATTGCATAGTACGGCCCGAGTCAGCCGCGGCGTGGCTGCGCAATTGGCTCGGCTGCAGCCGGTCGTCTGCGTATATCCATGGTGTGGTAGTCGGCTCGGATGGCAGGCATCTAGGGCGAGAATGCAGCTTGAACTCGCCGCAAGAGACGTTGCGGCGACATGCGACCAGGAGAGAACGCTATGACCGAGATGGAACGCGCCTTTGAAGACCGCTTTGGGCTTGCGAGTGAAAATCCTGCCCTGGGATCTCTCCCCGCCGGGCTGTCGCAAGTCCTTTCTCGGCGTACTCATCGACATTATGAAGAGAAGAAGGTCGACCTCAATGACCTTTACGCGCTGATAGCGATCGCGCTGGCGGCATCGTCGAAATCTGATTTTCAGCAAGCCTCGGTCATCATTGTCGACAATGCGGATCATCGGGCCGCGATCGGTGCGAAATTTCCAGCGATGCCGTGGATCGGTAGTTCGCCTGCATTCCTCTTGTTCTGCGGCGACACTCTGAGACTCGAAGAAATCGGCGATATGCGCGGGCATAAGGTTAAAAATCGCGCGATCGAAGGGTTTTTAAATGCGGCGGTTGATGCCGCGCTCGTCATGCAGACACTGATTTTGGCCGCGGAGCGGATGGGGTTGGGCTGCTGTCCGATTAGTGTCATCCGCAACCAGGCATCGGCAGTCGCCCAAATCCTGGGCCTTCCCGCTGGAGTTTTCCCGGTCGCCGGCCTTTGCATCGGATACCCCGCCCGGGAGGGTCATATATCGATGCGGTTGCCGATGTCAGTGACCGTCCACAAGGATCGCTATGACAACTCTAAAGCCGCAGCAGAGGTTCGAGCTTACGACGTTCGCCGAGAAGCTCGGCACCCGACGCCGGCTTCGGCCCAACGGGATGTCGCTCAATTCGGGACTGCTGGCGAATATGGCTGGTCAGAGGACAAAGCCCGCCAAGCGGCAGATCCTGAAGGGGAGCCCTTTGCACGCTATCTGCTGGAATCTGGGTTCAAGTTTTGATTTTAGTTTTGGGGGCCTTCGGGATGGGACCGCTTGGCCCCGCTGCCGATCCGGCGCCATCCAGGCCAGAGGCTCTCAGGCCCCTCCACCACGGCCGAGGCCCCAGAAGCCGCGTTGAACGCGTTTCACCCGATCAGGGTAGGGACTACCAGAAAGCCGCCTAGTGTCTCAGAGTGCGCCGGTAAGGCGCGCCGGGGGAAAAGGGATGGGCCTCGCGTGCCTGGTCCTGTCGGGAGCCTGGTGGTTCGCGTTCTTCCAGAATGTCGGCCTCGCCACCAGAGTCAAGGTCGAGGGCCTGGCCCGGGATGTATGGCCCTGCCTGTTCTACACCACGGAGCCCGGCAGTTGCGGCAGCTTGTCGACCCCGGCAGCCGGGGTGAAGCTGGGTGTATTGTCAGCGCGGGTATCCTGCTTATCCGTCTGGAAATAGATCGTCTCAGCGGTGCCCGTCGAGCCAGCGGAACGTGTAAACGAGCCCCGGAATCCGCGGTCATGGCTAGCGTTCGCCCCCTCAACATCCTGCCTGTTCAACGAGATCGAGGTGATGCCAGCCTCGGCCAAGGTTTGTAGTTCGCCGGCGTCAGTGACTCCATCGCTATCGAGATCGCGCCAGATCTTCAGATCAGCGAATATCGCGTCCTTGTTGTCGATAACTGTCAGACCCAACTTTGCATGCTGAATCAACAGCCAGAGCCAGATCAAGCGTGGCGGTGACATCGTCCGCCCGCATCGTGGCGCAGAGCTTCCAGGCGACGATATAGCGCGAGAAGTCGTCGAGGACGGTCGACAGATAATACCAGCCCCAGCCGGTGATCTTCAGATAAGTAAAGTCGGTCTGCCAGAGCTGGTTGGGCGCCGTCGTCTTGTCCTTGAACTCGGACGCCGCCTTGATGACGATATAGGCCGGGCTGGTGATCACGTCCTGCGCCTTCAGCAGCCGGTAAACCGACGCCTCCGAGACAAAGTAGCTCTGCTCGTCGGTGAAGCGCACGACCAGTTCGCGCCGGCTCAGTTCGATCTCTCGCAGCGCCAGCTCAACAATCTCGGCCCGGATTGGGTCAGGAATTCGGTCCCAGACACGATCCGGCCGTGAGCGATAATCGGTAAGCGCCTCAACCCCGCCGGAGAGATAGCGATCATACCAGCGATAGAACGTGGCACGCGGGATGCCGAGCTTGTCCAGCGTGCGTCGCGCCGGCAGATGCGAGGTCTCGACCAGGCGGATGATCTCGGCGTTCTCGATGCGGGATATCTCATTTGTCGCCTTCCCCATCCGCCAGCCGCTTTTTTTGAGCAGCCGGTTTTCCAGGGTCAGACCGGCCACAGCCTCTTTCAGGTCCAGCCGTAATACATCGACGCGGCAATGCCCTCCCGCCGGCACAGCTCGGTGATACTCTCCTCGCCGCGCACGCCTTCCAGCACGATGCGGATCTTCTCTTCCGTCGAGAACTGCCGCCTCGTCGCGCGCCGGACATCCTTCACGACCTGCTCTGCCGGCGCTTTCTCCGGCCGAGATTTCTGTCTCATCTGCGCTCCAAAATGGCTGCGATGATCCAGAAGTCTTCCCTTCCCGAAAACCCCTAAATGGTCTCACGGGCGCTGACGGCAGACAGCTGCCTTCCAGACAGCCGGCGAGCGTTTCAGGCGTTTCAGCGCCACCCCATCTCGACAACGTGCCATTAAATTGGACCAGTCCACTTCAGAGCGGCTTCTTGATCCATTTGGCGATGACGCCGAGGATGCCTTCACGGAAGAGCAGCACGCAAAGCACGAAGATCACGCCCTGGATGACGGTGACCCAGGCGCCGAGCGTCGCCAGGAAGTTCTGCATGGAGACGATGACGAGGGCGCCGACGATCGGCCCGAAGATCGTCCCGAGCCCGCCGACCAGCGTCATCAGCACCACTTCGCCCGACATCGACCAGTGCACGTCGGTCAGCGAGGCCAGCTGGAAGACGATCGCCTTGGTCGAGCCGGCGAGCCCGGCCAGTGTCGCCGAGAGCACGAAGACGGCGAGCTTGTACTGGTTGGCGCGATAGCCCAGCGAGATGGCGCGCGGCTCATTGTCCCGGATCGCCTTGCAGACCTGGCCGAAGGGCGAGTGGATGATGCGGTAGAAGGCGAGCAGCCCGGCCATGAAGATCAGCGCCACGACCCAGTACAGGGTGCGGTCGTCGGCGAGGTTGATCATGCCGAAGAGCTTGCCGCGCGGCACCGCCTGGATGCCGTCCTCGCCGCCGGTGAAGCGCGGCGTCTGCAGCGAGAAGAAGAACACCATCT
>NZ_LSKN01000132.1:0-1090 GCF_001557075.1 Methylobacterium sp. CCH7-A2 | reverse complement strand
TGCTGCTCGACGAGATCGACAAGTTCGTGACGCATCGCGACGAGCAGCCCTACAATATCCTGCTGAACGTGCTCGAGGCCGAGAACGCCGAGACCCTGCTCGACGAGTACCTGCGGGTCCGGTTCGACGTCTCCCATGCCTTCTTCATCGCAACCGCAAACGATCTCTCCGTGCTGCCGGACTTCATCCGGGATCGGTTCCTGATCGTTCGGATCGTCGCGCCGACGGGCGCCGACCTGCTCGCGCTCACGCAGCAGATCGCAGCCAAGGTCATCACGCCGCTCGGGCTGCCCATGCCGGGCGACACGGTAATAGTGGCGCTTGCCAGACATCATCCACGGCGGATCGCGCGCGTCCTGCGCCTGGCGCTGGGCTTTGCCGCTGCCCAAGGCCGCGACATGCTCGTCCCCGCCGACGTCGCGGCGGCTGATGCCCTCGCATCGGCGCAAGCCGCCCGCGCGTCGATCGGGTTCATCCGCCCGAGGATGAAGACCGAAGCAGAGCGTGAGTGAGGTGAGATCGGGAATGCCCCCGGGAAGCCCACGACGAATGGATCAGATCATGACGACCAAGACCGACGACACCAGCGAAAAGCCCTACGCGAAGCGCGAGATCGGCAGCGCGCTCTTGCCCGAAGGCTCGGCCGGCGCCGTCCGGCGCTGGTACCCGACGCAATGGCCGCGGATCGGCGGGAAGAAGCTTCTTCCGCTGCCCGCCGATGCATTCCTGACAGACGCGTTCCTCTCGCGTTACCGGCCAGGCTTCCTTACCTTCGCCTACGCGGCTGGATGTGGCTATCACCCGCACAACCCCGCAGCGCAGGGCCTGTTCGGGATCGCCCGGCGGCTGAACGCCCCCCTGCACAAGCTGTCGGCGACGACGCAGTCCGACCCGACGACGCGACTGCGTGAGCTGAACCTCGACCGTTATGGCGCGCTCACGATGACCGAGGAGGGCCATTTGTGCAGTGAGTTGGGCTTCAACACCTGGACATTCCAGGTCCTGCTTCCGGTCGGCAGGCCGCTCGAGGGATCGCCCGTGACCGTTCAGGAGCGTGGCCTGTCCGTGCGCCTGCCCCATGACCTCGGCA
>NZ_LSKN01000131.1:0-410 GCF_001557075.1 Methylobacterium sp. CCH7-A2 | reverse complement strand
CGACCAAGCAGTTCGTCACCGCCGAGGAGGTCGCGGGCCTGGCTGTGTTCCTGGCCTCCGACCTGGCGCGCTCGATCACGGGCGTGATCCTGCCGGTCGATGGCGGCTGGACCGCACAGTAAGGGGAGCCTCGCCATGAACCGCCAGCAGATCCTCGACCTGCCCTCGATGCCGCTCGCTGGGCCGAGCTACCCGGCCGGTCCCTATCGCTTCATCGACCGCGAATACATGATTATCAGCTACGAGACCGATCCCGAGGTGATCCGTCACCATCTGCCCGAGCCGCTGCAGCCGCTGGCGGAGCCGGTCGTCCATTACGAGTGGATCAAGATGCCGGATTCTTCCGGCTTCGGCAGCTACACCGAGACCGGCATCGTCATCCCCTGCCGCTTCGGCGAGGAGGAGGTCAA
>NZ_LSKN01000130.1:0-27292 GCF_001557075.1 Methylobacterium sp. CCH7-A2 | reverse complement strand
TCTCGATCATGACGATGGCGGCGTCGATCATGGCGCCGACCGCGATGGCGATGCCCCCCAGGCTCATGATGTTCGAGCCGAGCCCGATGTACTTCATGGCCGCGAAGGCTATCAGGATGCCGACTGGCAGCATCAGGATGGCGACGAGCGCACTGCGCAGGTGCAGCAGGAACACGATGCAGACGAGCGCCACGATGACGCTTTCCTCGATCAGCGTCGTCTTCAATGTGTCGATCGCCGCCTCGATGAGCTGCGAGCGGTCATAGACGGGAACGATCTCGGTGCCGCTGGGAAGACTCCCGGCAACTTCGGAAAGGCGCTTCTTGACGTTGTCGATGACGGTTAGCGCGTTGGCTCCGAAGCGCTGCAGGGCGATGCCGCTCGCGACCTCGCCCTCGCCGTTGAGTTCGGTGATGCCGCGGCGTTCGTCGGGCCCGATCTCGACGCGGGCGACGTCGCGGAGGCGCAAGGGAATGCCTTGGCTCGTCTTGAGGACGATGTTCTCGATGTCCTCGACACTTTTGAGATAGCCACGGCCACGCACCATGAACTCGAACTCAGACAACTCGACGGTGCGCCCGCCGACATCGGCGTTGCTGCCCCGGATCGCCTCCCGTACGCGCGCGAGCGGGATCCCTTGCGCCCGGAGCCGGCTCGGATCGACGACAACGTTGTACTGCTTCACGAAGCCGCCGACGCTCGCGATCTCGGCGACCCCTTCCGCCTTCGCGGCGGCAAAACGGATCACCCAATCCTGGATGGAGCGCAGTTCCGCGAGCGTGCGCTCCTTCGCGATCACTGCGTACTGGTAGACCCAGCCGACGCCGGTCGCGTCCGGGCCGAGGCTCGGCGTGACGCCCTGGGGCAGGCGCTTCGTCGCGGCGTTCAGGTATTCGAGCACGCGCGAGCGCGCCCAGTACGGGTCCGTGCCGTCGTCGAAGATGACATAAACGAATGACACGCCGAAGAAGGAAAAGCCGCGGACCACCTTGGACTTCGGCACCGTCAGCATGGCCGTGGTGAGCGGAAAGGTGACCTGGTCCTCCACGACCTGCGGCGCCTGGCCGGGGTATTCCGTGTAAACGATGACCTGCACGTCGGAGAGGTCGGGGATGGCGTCGAGCGGCAAGGTCCGGAGCGCATAGAGCCCCGCTGCAACGGCGAAGACCGTCCCGACGAACACCAGGAGCAGGTTGCGGGCCGACCAACTGATGAGGCGCGCGATCATTGCGGCTTCTCCTCGCTCGCGGCCACCATGCTCTGCAGCGCTGCCTTGAGGTTGCTTTCGGCGTCGATGAGGAAGTTGGCCGCAGTCACGACTTGGTCGCCTGCTGCAACTCCCTGCCGGATCTCGACGACGCCGTTTCCGCGGGCGCCCACCTTCACCTCGCGCGGCTCGAAGCGGCCCTCGCCCTTGTCGAGAATCACGACCTGCCGCATGCCGGTGTCGATAACGGCGCTGTCAGGCACGGCCACAACGGGCTGATCGGAGCCGGTCGCAATGTCGACGTCGCCGTACATATCGGGCAGCAGGACGCCGTCTGGATTCGGGATCTCGACGCGCACGCGCGTCGTGCGCGTCTCCTTGTTGACCTGCGGATAGATCAGGTCGACCCGCCCCGTGAACGAGCGCCCGGGCAGGGCATGGGTCCGCATCGTTACGGGTTGGCCGAGCCGAACGGCGCCAAGATCGTGCTCCGGCACGTCGGCCAGCACCCAGACAAGCGAGAGGTCCGCGATGCGGAACAGGACATCGCCTGAAGGAGCGCGCATGCCGTCGATGGCCGTGCGCTCAAGGACGACACCGTCGCGGGGCGCTGGCCAAGTGATGGTCAGCGGCACTTTGCGCGTGCGCTCGATCTCCGCGGTAACATCGGGCGGCACGTTCAGGTTCTCGAGCCGGCGCCGGGCTCCATCGGCGAGCAGCGGGCCGGAGCTCGACGGCTGGACCACCAAGGACAGGTACTGGGCGGAAGCGGCCGCGATCTCGGGCGAGTAGAGGCGCATCAGCGGCTGCCCTTTGCGCACCCGGGCGCCCGTGGTCACGGGCTCAACTTTCTCGATAAAGCCTTCCGACCGGAGTGCGACGACGGCGACGCGGCGCTCGTCGAGCTGGACGGACGCCGGCGCGCGGACCGGCCGGGTGACCACGCGTCGTTCGACGGCCTGCGAGCGCACGCCCGTGCGCTGCAGCTTGCCTGGGCTCACCTTAACGATCGACCCGTCGTCCGCTTCGCCTTCATAGACGGGCACGTAGTCCATCCCCATCGAGTCCTTCTTCGGGACCGGCGAGGTGTCGGGCAGACCCATCGGGTTGCGATAGTAGAGGACCTTCTTGGCAGGCTCCGCGGAGCCCACGGCAGCCGCGCCGTGGCCCGCGTGAGAGGCAGATTGGTCGATTCTTGCGCTCGCGTCACCGCCGGTACGGACGGGCAGGTGGTCCAAGCCGCCGGCAGCCGAATGTTCGGCAGGATGAACGGGGTGGCCGTCGGAGCCGCCGCCGAAAACGACCGAGCCCGCCGGGGCCGAACCTTCGTCGCGGCCAAGCATAGGGATCAACCAAGTCGGCGCCCAGCTCGGCAAGGGCCACCCCGCCTTGCCGATGGTGTAACCAGTTCCAAGCGCGCCAACGACGGTCGCGAGGACGAATGCAAGCCTGACAAGCCGCCCGACGGTGCTTCTCCCTCGCAGACCGCGGTCGGCCGGATCGAACGCATGGAACGGAGTGACCTGGTCCATCGGTTACCGCCTTTAAAGGAGCTAATTCTGGACTGTTGCCGCCTTGCCCCTTGGGGGCGAGCTGCACACGACGGGTGACCCGACCAGAGCGCGATCCGAGATCGTGAGATCCCGAGACGAACAGATCGCCGTCGCCGCCGAAGCAATTTCCTAGCGCCGCGCCAGGACAGCATCCTTGCGCCAGATCAAATCGGCTCTGAAACCCTGTGGCGGCTCCTTGCAGCGGCACTACGCGTGGAGATGCCCAGGCGAACAGGTGCCGAAGAGCGAACAACGGCTCCGGACTACTGCTTCGACGGCTTGGCTGCAGAAGGCCCAAAACACGCAGCACAAGCCGTTCCATGTGCTGCGACTCCGGGATACTTGCTGGAGCTTTGTGTCTCGATGGCGGAGCTCAAAAGCAGATGTGCCCGTTACCAGCCACCTCGCGATCGAGCCGTTTCGACTAGCTCACGGGTATGCTCTGCTGGAATGCAAGGGTTGCTTCCTCGCGTTCATGTGCCGCTGCCTCTTGCCTACAAGCGTCTGCACCACGAGTTCAGCGCTATGTCTGATGCGCTTTCTGCTCCGGCTGCCGAGCCGACCCGACGCGACTTCCTCTTTATTGCAACCGGCGCTGCTGCGGCCGTCGGTGCGGGCGCGGCGGCCTGGCCCTTCATCGCGTCGCTTGCGCCTGACGCGGAAACCGTCGCCTCCGGTGCGCCCGTCGAACTCGACCTCGCGCCGATCGCGGTGGGCCAGATCGTCAAGGTCTTCTGGCGCGGCAAACTGATCTTCGTCCGTCATCGGACCGAGAAGGAAATCGCCGAAGCGCGCGCGGCGCCGCTCGAGGCCTTGATCGACCCGCAGCCGGATCAGGCGCGCGTCAAGGAAGGCCATGACCAGTGGCTCGTCGTCTACGGCAACTGCACGCATCTGGGCTGCGTGCCGCTCGGCCACCAAGGCCAGTACGAGGGCTGGTTCTGTCCCTGCCACGGTTCGCTGTTCGACACCTCGGGCCGCGTGCGCCGCGGGCCAGCGCCGATAAATCTGCCGATCCCGCCCTACACTTTCGTCTCCGACACGAAGATCCGGATCGGCGAGGCCGCATGAAGTGTCACGCGGCGGGGCTGGTTGTGCCCCGATCTGATCCAGATCAAGGGAGCCGCGCGCCGACGCGGTAACGTCGTTGCTGAGAGGCGGCCCGACGGCTGCTGTAAGACCAGCGGCGCCAGCCCGTCCATAAGAGCATCGGCGATGAACGACGACGGCAAAGACGAGAAGAGGTCGGACAATCCGGCGGGTGAGGCGGCTCAGGCCGCCAACGCGGCGGTGCGCCGGGTTCTGGTTGAAAGCTATCGCGACCTCCTCGGCTTCCTGCAGCGGCGCTTAGGCGGCGAGAGCGAGGCGGAGGAGGTCCTTCAGGCTTTCATGGTGCGCGCCATCGAGCGCGCCGGGGACCTGCGCGACGTGCGCTCGGTGCGCGGCTGGCTCAGCCGACTCCTTGCCACCGCCATCGTCGACCATCAGCGCCGGGCGATCACGAGGCGGCGGCGGGAAGTGACGATGCCGACGGACGAGATGGATGTCTTCGCGGTCGAGCCGGATGCGGAGATCGACAAGGCGGTGTGCGACTGCCTCTACAAGCTTCTTCCGACCCTCAAGCCCGAGCACGCCGAGGTGATCTGGCGCATCGACCTGCTCGGCGAGCCCCGCGACCGGGTTGCGGTCAGCCTCGGGACGAGCGTCAACAGCATCACGGTGCGGCTGCACCGGGGGCGCCAGGCCCTCAAGAAGCGCCTCGAGGAAATGTGCGTCGTCTGCGTGGAGCAGGGCTTCCTCAACTGCGGCTGCGACGAGGTGCCGGCACCGTCCGGCGCACACCAGCAAGGCGCCGCCGCGCCAGGGAGCAAGGAGGTTCCATGACCCAATCCCATGAACACTCGGTCAAGCCGAACGCATCGGCTCGCGTGGTGAAGCTCGCGTTGATCGGCTTTCTCCTGATCGGGGCGTTCTATCTCCTGACCGAGCACCAGGCTCACCTGTTCGGGGTTCTGCCCTGGCTCGTGCTCCTGGCCTGCCCGCTCCTCCATCTCTTCATGCACGGCGGGCACGGGCACGGCCGAGATGAGGGATCCGCGGGCGACGGCCCGCCGTCTGGCCACCGCCCCTAGAGCGACAAGCGAGCCCCATGACCCACGATCTTTCCTCCTACGGACTCTGGAGCCTCGTGCTCCTCAATTCGGCGGTCTTCATCCTGTTCGCCTTCAGCTTCTTCAAGCCCCGGACGACTCGAGACTGGCGTTCATTTGGCGCGTTCAGCGCCTTCCTGGTGGCGTTATTCACCGAGATGTACGGCTTCCCGCTCACCATCTACCTGCTCTCGGGCTGGCTTCAGAGCCGCTTTCCGGAGGTGGATTGGTTCTCGCATGACGCCGGCCATCTCCTGGAAATGCTGTTCGGGTGGAAGGCCAACCCGCATTTCGGGCCGTTCCACATCCTGAGCTTCGCCTTCATCGGGGGCGGCTTTGTCCTGATCGCAAATGCCTGGCGCGTCCTGCACACCGCGCAGCGTGCCGGCATGCTCGCGACGAGCGGCCCATACGCCTCTATTCGCCACCCGCAGTATGTCGGCTTCGTGTTCGTGCTGTTCGGCTTCCTCCTGCAATGGCCGACGCTGCTGACGCTCCTGATGTTCCCCGTCCTGGTCGTCATGTACGTCCGGCTCGCGAGGGCGGAAGAGCGGGACGCTCTCAACGAGTTCGGCGATGCCTACCGCCGTTACATGACCCAGGTGCCAGCCTTCGTGCCACGGTTCGAGAGCCTCTGGCGTAGTGCGCGGGCGGACCGCAGCTCCAAACCCGGAGCTGAACGTCTGTAAGGCTCAAGGACGGAGGACGACGGCTGGGTAGCAGTGAGACAAGCAGGCGCTCCACAGCCGTTGCAGTCCTCGGCATCTCTTAACGACACACGGATCCACGATGGAAGCGCTCTCCCTAGCAACAGTCAAACGTCAATCGGAACATGCGGCGGCTCGTCCATCGCAACCATTGACGCTGCGCCCGAAACCCGCAGCCGCCTCCCAGCATAACGTTGCACCAGCTTCCAAGACCTCCGCCCCTCTGGAAGGGCTAGAGAACCTGCTCGCCTACCAACGCGACGTGTGGGAACGAGCAATCCTGTTCTGGGATGCGCTTCGTGAGCGCGCCGACAACATGCTTGAGCATGAGCGGCTCGGATTGCCGCCCCTCCTGGATTTCCGGTCCGAGACGGTCCTAGACGCGCGCACGTTCGAGCGTCCGGCCAACTACGCGCTGCTGCGCATTGTCGAGGCGGAATCGGCCGATGCCGAGCACTGCATCGAGGAGGGCAAGCCGCCGGTCGTCATCATCGATCCGCGTGCCGGCCACGGACCCGGCATCGGCGGCTTCAAGCGTGAGTCCGAGGTCGGGATGGCGCTCAAGGAGGGTCATCCGGTCTACTTCGTGGTGTTCTTCCCGGAGCCCTGCCGCGGGCAGACGCTGGCCGACGTGTTGCACGCGCTGCGCCGGTTCCTCGAGGCGGTCGCCGCCCGCCATCCCGGCACTCCGCCCGTCCTCTACGGCAATTGCCAGGCTGGCTGGGCGGTCACGCTGCTGTCCGCCGACTGCCATGGCCTCGTCGGTCCTACCGTGCTCAACGGCTCGCCGCTCTCGTACTGGGCCGGCGAAGCGGGCGTGAACCCGATGCGGCTCTCCGCGGGCTTCCTGGGCGGAGCCTGGCTCGCCCACCTGATCTCGGATCTCGGTGACGGCCGCTTCGACGGGGCCTGGCTTGTGCAGAACTTCGAGAGCCTGAAGCCGGAGGCGATCTGGGAGAAATACGCAAACCTGTTCACCCGGATCGACAGCGAGCGCGACCGCTTCCTGTCCTTCGAGCGCTGGTGGAACGGGTTCTACTTCCTGAGCCGCCACGAGATCCTCGCCATCGTCGAGAACCTGTTCATCGGCAATCAGCTCGAGCAGGGCCTCTTCCGGATCTGTGAGGGCTGCACCGCCGATCTGCGCCGCATCCGCAATCCGCTCGTGATCTTCGCCTCCTACGGCGACAACATCACGCCGCCCCACCAGGCGCTTGGCTGGATCCCCGCGGTCTACCGGGACACCGCTGACCTGAAAGCGGCCGGACAGCGCATCGTCTATCTCACGAATCCTCACGTCGGCCATCTCGGGATCTTCGTCTCCGCAGGGGTCGCCCGCTTCGAGCACCGCGCCATCCTGGAGAGCCTCGGCGAGCTCGAGGCGCTCGAGCCGGGGCTCTACGAAATGAGGATCGACAACCCGACAGGCGATCCACGCTGCCACAAGCCCCACTATTCGGTGAGCTTCGAGCCGCGCCAAGTCGAGGATCTCCGCTTCGAATACCCGCGAGCCGCGTTCGAGCAGGTGAGGGCGGTCTCGGAGACCACGGAAGCATTCTATCGCACCATCGTCAGCCCGTGGATGCAGGCGCTGGCCAATCCCTGGACGGCGACGGCGGCGAAATGGCTGCATCCGATGCGCACGAGCCGGTATCTGCTCTCAGGATCGTTCAGCCCGTGGATGCACGGCATTGCGGCTGCGGCGGACGCCGTGCGCAGGAGCCGGCACCCCTTACCCGACGACAATCCGGCTCTCATCGAGGAACGCGCGTTGATCGCCCGTACGACCGGGGTGCTGGAGGACGCCCGCAAGCGCCGCGATGCGGCCCAGGAGGGGCTATTCGGGCGCCTTTATGGCGCGGAACCTTGAGCAATGGGCGTTGCCGCCGGAGACGCGATCCTCGTGGTCAACAGCGGGTCGTCGAGCGTCAAGTTCGCCCTGTTCGGCACGGCAGACCACCTGCCCCGTTTGGGGTCGGGGGTTGCCGAACGGATCGGATCGCCGCAGGCCCGGCTGACGGTGCGCGGAAACGGGTCGGCGCTCGCGGAAGATGCCGCGCTCCCGGATCACGAGGCGGCGCTCGAGCTGATCCTGGCGCAAGCCGAGGATCGCCTGAGCGGCGAGGGCGCACGCCTGCGAGCCGTCGGCCACCGCGTCGTGCACGGCGGGCCCGACTGCGATTGTCCGCTGCCCGTCGACGCGGTGCTCGAGGAACGCCTCGCCCGCCTTGTGCCGCTTGCGCCTCTTCATCTCCCGCACAACCTCGCCGGCATCGCCGCCGTGCGCGCGAGGCGTCCTGAGCTCCTCCAGGTCGCCTGCTTCGACACCGCCTTCCATCACAGCCTGCCGCGGACCGCCAGGCTCACCGGCTTGCCGCGCGAGTTCTACGACCGGGGCATCCGCCGCTACGGCTTCCACGGGCTCTCTTACGAGTACGTCGTCCAGGCGCTCGGGTCGTTCGGCGAACAGGCACCGCGGGAGCGCACCATCATCGCCCACCTCGGCAACGGCGCCTCGATGTGCGCGATCCGCGACGGGCGGAGCGTCGAGACGACGATGGGCTTCGGCACGCTCGCGGGACTCCTCATGGGCACCCGATGCGGCGATCTCGATCCGGGGATCGTGCTCTATCTCATGCAGCACGAGGGCATGGAGGCCGCCGAAATCGAGGAGCTGCTCTACGAACGCTCCGGCCTCCTCGGCGTCTCGGGCGGCCTCAGCCGCGACATGCGCGAGCTCGTCGGGTCTCAGAGGTCCGAGGCGCAGGCGGCGGTCGAGCTCTTCTGCTACCGGGCGCGACTGCATGTGGGATCCCTGACCGCGGCCCTAGGCGGCCTCGACCGGCTGGTGTTCACCGGCGGCATCGGCGCCAACGCACCCGAGATCCGCGCCCGGATCTGCAACGGCCTGGAATACTTGGGCGTGGTGCTCGATGGCGAGCGCAACCGGTCCGGCGCGCCGACAGTCTCCCAAGATGGCGCCGCCGTACCGGTCCATGCCTTTCCGACCGACGAGGAGGTGGTGATCGCGCGCCACACGGTCCACGTCGCAGATCGCCACTGCGCCCTGCAAACGGTCGAGCAATGACAGCGACCCGCCCTTTCCAGGAGATCATCGAGCGCGCGCAAGGACTGCCACCGATCAGGTTGGCGGTGGTGAACGCGGCACAGCGAGTCGTGCTCGAGACGCTGCGCGAGGCAACCGCACTCGGTCTGGTCGCCCCCCACCTGATCGGCGAGCGACGAGCCATTTCGGACGTGGCCGCGAAGACCGGGTGGCCAATAGACTCCGTTTCGATAACAGAGGCCGGCGACGAGGCGACCGCGGCGGCCCTCGGTGTGACGCTCGTGCGGGAGGGTCGGGCCGGCGCCCTCATGAAGGGGCTCGTGCACACCGATGCTCTGATGCACGCCGTGCTCGACGCTCATCGCGGCCTGCGCGTCCCGGGCCGGCGTGTCAGCCACGCCTTCGTATGTCACGTGCCCTCCTATCCCAAGCTTCTCATCGTCACGGATGCTGCAATCAATATCGCGCCGGATCTCAGCGCCAAGGCTCAGATCCTGCAGAATGCGGTCGAATTGGCGCGGATGGTCGGGGTCGCCGCGCCCAAGGTGGCGGTGCTCTCGGCTGTCGAGACCGTCAATCCGGCGATCGCCTCGACGCTGGACGCCGCGGCACTCACCCTCATGGCAAGGCGAGGACAGATCGCGGCCGGCGCATCGGTCGATGGTCCGCTTGCCTTTGACAATGCGGTCTCGCGCACGGCAGCCGGCGAGAAAAGCATCGTCTCGGCCGTGGCGGGAGATGCCGACATCCTGCTCGTTCCCGACCTCGTCTCCGGAAACATGCTTGCCAAGAGCCTGGAATACCTGGCGGGCGCCGTCGCGGCCGGAGTGGTGCTGGGCCTTTCCGCGCCTGTCGTGCTGACCTCCCGCGCGGATCCGGCTGCGGCGCGGCTGGCCGCCCTGGCCTTGGCCGTCCTGCAGCACGCAGACGGTGAAGCAATCGGGGAGAGGACCTCGGACGAGGAGCCCACCGTTCACTGCCTCCCGCAGCGGGAGTCGGCCTGCTGCCCGCTGTCGCGCCAAGTTCCAGAGCTTCCACCCCCCATCCAGGCCGTAGAGCGCGCGCCTCATTGACCCAGGCGAATGACGAGGACAGCTGAATGCTTGAACGCCACGAACATGAGCATCACCACCCCGCGGGAACGGGGCGGATCGAGACCGAATTCCACCGACACGGGAACCCACCTGACCTCGCCGCAGTCACGAAGCACGGCCGAGCCGAGCCGAGCCATGCCGGTCATGGAGGGCACGATCACGGTGCCATGATCGCCGACTTCCGCCGGCGCTTCTGGGTGTCGCTCGCGCTGACGGTGCCGATCGTCGCGCTCTCGCCGATGATCCAGCACTGGCTGGGGCTTCGTGAAGCGCTCGCCTTTCCTCGCTCGGACTATCTCCTGTTCGCGTTGTCGTCGGTCGTGTTCTTCTATGGCGGCTGGCCGTTCCTGAGCGGGCTTGTGGCCGAGCTGCGGGACCGCCGGCCCGGCATGATGACCCTGATCTCGCTCGCGATCTCGGTCGCCTACGTCTACTCGAGCGCGGTCACCTTCGGGCTCGCCGGCGAGATGTTCTTCTGGGAGCTGGCGACGCTGATCGACGTCATGCTCCTCGGCCATTGGATCGAGATGCGCTCGGTGCTGGGCGCGTCCGGCGCTCTCGAGGCGCTCGTGCGCCTGCTGCCGGCGACGGCGCACCGCCTGAAGCCGGACGGCGGCACCGAAGAGGTTCCGATCAGCGCCCTTACGGCGGGCGACAAGGTGCTCGTGAAGCCGGGCGAGAAGGTGCCGATCGACGGTGTGATCCTGAGCGGCCACTCGAGCTTCAACGAGTCGATGCTGACGGGTGAGTCGCGCCCGGTCGAGAAGGGGGAGGGCCAGGAGGCGGTCGGCGGGGCCATCAACGGCGCGGGCGCGGTGACTCTCGAAGTCCGCAAGACCGGCGATCAGACCTACCTCGCTCAAGTGATCGAGATGGTTCGCGAGGCGCAGGCCACGCGCTCGCGCACGCAGGATCTCGCCAACCGCGCCGCCTCGTGGCTGACCTGGATCGCGATCGGCGTCGGCTTTAGCACACTCGCGATCTGGCTCCTGATCGGCGGCTCGTTCGCCTTCGCGCTCGAACGTATGGTCACCGTGATGGTGATTGCCTGTCCGCACGCCCTGGGGCTGGCGGTACCGCTTGTGGTCGCGGTCAGCACCAAGCTCACGGCCCAGAACGGCCTTTTGATCCGCGACCGCGCCGCATTTGAGCGCGCACGCGACCTCAACGCGGTGATCTTCGACAAGACGGGCACGCTCACGGAGGGCCGCTTCGGGGTCTCCGATGTGGTCGGGCGTGGGGGCGTAAAGGAAGCGGAGGTGCTCGCCTGGGCGGCTGCCCTGGAGACCCAGTCCCAGCACCCGATTGCGCAGGGCATCGTGCGCGCCGCTGCCGAGCGCGGCATCGCGCCAAAGCGCGTCGACCGGTTCCAGAGCCTGACCGGGCGCGGCGCCGAGGCGGTGGTCGAAGGCCGCGACGTGAAGGTGGTCAGCCCAGGGTATCTGCGCGAGCAGGGACTGGATCCGGACGGGGACGGCATCCGGCGGCTCGCCGAGCAGGGCAAGACCGTCGTGCACGTCCTGCTCGACGATAAGCCCATCGGCGCCATTGCGCTGGCCGACGTGATCCGGCCGGAATCGTATGAAGCCGTCCGGCGCCTCAAGGCGATGGGCATCCGGTCGATGATGCTGACGGGGGACGCCAAGGCGGTGGCCCGCACCGTCGCCGGCGAACTCGGCCTCGACGACTACTTCGCCGAAGTGCTGCCGGACCAGAAGGCGGCGAAGATCCGCGAGGTTAAGGCCCGCGGCCTCAGCGTCGCGATGATCGGCGACGGCGTGAACGACGCGCCGGCCCTTGTGGAGTCCGATCTCGGCATCGCCATCGGCGCAGGGACGGACGTGGCGATCGAGGCCGCGGATGTCGTGCTGGTGCGCAGCAACCCCCTGGACGTGTTCGCCATCCTGGCACTGTCGCGCGCCACCTACAACAAGATGGTTCAGAACCTGCTTTGGGCGACGGGCTACAACGCGTTCGCCATCCCGCTCGCGGCAGGCGCCGCCTACAACTGGGGCATCCTCCTCTCGCCTGCGCTCGGCGCCGCCTTCATGTCGCTCAGCACGGTGATCGTTGCGGTCAATGCCCAGCTTCTCGAACGGGCACGCTCCTTGGTCGCGCGTCCACAACAGCGCCCCATCCAGCAGAATTCCGGGGCCGAACGCGCTGCGACCTGAAACACAACGCAATGCATGGGTCCGACCCTGTCATGACGGTGGGGCAGGAGGCTTGGTGATATCCGGCGTCTGCGCATGAGTTCGGCGTTGCCTGCTCCCGGCTCCCGAACGGCCTCTCCGGTCTCGGAGCGTCCCTGGCATGCGTTGCGCGGCGAAGAAGTTCTCGCGCGCGCCGAGAGCCGCCGCAGCGGCCTCTCCGGCGACGAGGTCCGGGTCCGCCAGGCGCGGTTTGGTCTCAACACCCTCCCGAGCCGGAAGGTGTCGAGCTGGGCGGCGCTCTTTGCGCGCCAATTCGTCAACCCCTTGATCGCCCTGCTGCTCGCAGCCACCGCCGTCTCCGCCGTTCTCGGCGAGACGCTCGATGCGATCTTCATTCTGGCCGTCATTTTCATCAACGCAGCGCTCGGAGCCATCCAGGAGGGCAAGGCCGAGCGCGGCGCCGCGGCTCTGGACCGACTGGTACGCCAGGACGCCGTGGCGTGGCGAAACGGGGAACGGCGGCGGGTCGATGCGACAGACCTTGTCCCGGGGGACATCGTCGAGCTCGAGTCCGGCGTGCTAGTTCCGGCCGATCTGCGGTTGCTGGAGACAAGCGGGATATCGGCCGACGAATCCCTGCTGACCGGCGAGTCCCTGGCGGTCGAAAAGAATGGCGCGACGATCCTCGCCGAAGGCGCCTCGCTCGGCGATCGGGTGAATCTGGCGCACGCCGGCAGCATGATTCTGCGCGGTCGCGGCTTTGGCGTCGTGGTCGCCACGGGTCGGGAGACAGAGATCGGCCGGATCGCGGCGAGCCTCACTGATATCGAAAGTGCTCCGCCGCTCGTGCTTCGCCTGCGGCGCTTCTCGGCCACAGCGGGCATCGTGGTCGTGACCGCGGTTCTGGTCTTTGCCGCCGTGCAACTCTGGCTCGGCGCTCCCCTGGCGGAAATCTTCTTCGTCTCGGTGGCGCTGGCCGTGTCGGCCATCCCCGAAGGACTGCCCATCGCCATCACCGTCGCTCTCGCCGTCGCGGTCCGCCGAATGGCTCGACGCAACGTCATTGTCCGAGCTCTGCCAGCCGTCGAGGGACTTGGGGCCCGCAGCCTCATCGCGAGCGACAAGACCGGCACGCTGACGCTCAATCGACTCACGATCGCGACGGTCTGGTTGCCCGGGCAGGGTCGCGTGGACCTCACGACGACCGCAGCGGTCCGGGGCGACGATCTCACGCCTGAGGCCCTCGGTGAGCTCGCGACGGTCGGCGCCCTGTGCAACGAGGCAAGTCTGGGGGAAGGCGAGGCGGCGGTGGGCGATACCGTGGATCTGGCCTTCCTGGCCTTCGCCGAGACGCTCGGGCGTCGTCGCGAGGAGCTCGTCAGGTCCGAGCCCGTCGCAAGCGCGATCGCCTATGAGCCGGAAAACCGCTTCGGCGCGACCTTTACCTATCGAGGCGATCGCATCCGGATCAGCGTCAAAGGTGCGCTGGAGACGGTGTTGGCCATGTGCGAGGGCGGAGCAGCCCCGGCGCAAGACGCGGCCGAGCAGTTGGCCGGGGAAGGGCACAGGGTCCTGGCTGTGGCGGAGGGTTGGGCGGGGACCGGCGCGGCGCTCGACCGGTCTGCGCTTCGGGGGCTGACCCTGATCGGGCTGGTCGGCCTGATCGATCCGTTGCGCCCGGAGGCGCGCGACGCAGTGCGCCAGGCGCAGGACGCCGGCGTGCGCGTCTGCATGGTGACGGGAGACCACCCGAAAACCGCCGCCGCGATCGCCGAACAACTCGGGATCCCAGCCGGGCCCGAGGACGTGGTCTCGGGGCAGGAGATCGCCAGGCTGGCGGCGGACCCCGCTGCTTTCCGGGCGCTGGTCGCAAGGCGGAGGGTCTTCGCCCGGGTCGAGCCGCTGCAGAAGCTGTCGATCGTCGAGGCGCTGCGCGAGGCCGGGCACTTCGTCGCCGTGACCGGGGACGGCGTCAACGACGCTCCGGCGCTCGCCGCCGCGCATATCGGGGTTGCGATGGGGCGCAGCGGCACCGACGTCGCTCGCCGCGCGGCCGACCTGATCGTGACCGACGACAACTTCGCCTCGATCGTCGCCGGGATCGAGGAAGGCCGCATTGCCTACGCGAACATCCGGAAGGTGATCGCCTTCCTGATCAGCAGCAGCGCCGCCGAGATCGGCATCTTCTTTCTTTGTCTTCTCGCCGGCCTGCCGCTGCCCTTCGTCGCCGTCCAGCTGCTCTGGCTGAACCTCGTCACCGACTCCGTTCAGCACGTGGCGCTGTCCATGGAGCGCGGCGAGCCGGACCTCCTCTCCCGCGGCCCCAGGGCGCCGAGCGAACCCCTGTTCGATCGGCGGATGATCGAGCAGACGGGGCTTGCCGGGCTCACCATGGCCGGGCTCGGAGCGGGGTATTTCGGGTGGTTGCTGGCGCAAGGCCGGAGCATCGGCGAGGCACGAAACCTCCTGCTGTTGCTGATGGTCTGCTTCCAGAACGTCCACGTGTTCAATTGCCGATCCGAACGGCGCTCCGCCTTCCATCAGCCGTTGCGCTCGAACCTGTGGATCCCGGCCGTCGTCGTACTGACCCAAGGCATCCACATTGGCGCGATGCACGTGCCGGTGCTGAACGAAGTGCTGCGGATCGCGCCGGTCGCCTGGTCGGAATGGGTTCAAGTGGCAGGGATCTCGCTGCTGCTCATTCCAACGATGGAAGTCTACAAGAGCCTCAAAGCCGGGAGGCTGTCGAGTGCGCCCCAGTAATGATCTGGACGCATGCGCGTCTAGATGCAGGAACACGGCCTCGTCCGGTTCGGGGTTCAAGGCGTTCGGGCGAGCCGGGTAACGCGGGCGTTGGGACCTCAGGTCCAGGTCGGCTAAGGAGTGCCATGTCTCCCAGCGCTGAACAGAGCCCCATCGGAACGGCGACAGACGACGTTCCCTATTGCCGTTCCATGATGCCGCATCCCTGTGGGCCATGCGGCTCAGAAGCGGCGCCATTCGAATTGCCTTCGTACCGTCTGGCCTCCCTCGATCACGACTTCCTCCTCGGCGACTCCATGCGCGGGGTGCGCTTCCTTCTGGAATACGCCAAGGTCGAGGAGGCGCTCCGCGCCTGGGGCGTCCGCTCGACCATCGTCGTGTTCGGAAGCGCCCGGATCCGGGACGACGGACCGGGTCGCGGTGCGCACTGGTACGCCGAAGCCCGACGCTTCGGGCGCATCGCTTCCGAGCGTGGGGGTGCGCTCACGGTGCATGAGGGCTTTCGTGACAACGTCATCGCGACAGGCGGCGGGCCGGGCCTCATGGAAGCCGCGAACCGCGGCGCGCACGACGCGGGCGCGCCCTCGATCGGCTTCAACATCACGCTTCCGCGCGAGCAAAAACCGAACCCGTATATCACGCCCGAGCTGACCTTCCGCTTTCATTACTTCGCCATGCGCAAGATGCATCTGGCCATGCGGGCGAGCGCCCTCGTCGTATTCCCGGGCGGATTCGGCACGCTGGACGAGCTGTTCGAGATCCTCACCCTTCGCCAAACCGGCAAGTCGCCCGGTATCCCGATCGTCCTGTTCGAGGCGAGCTACTGGCACTCCGTGATCAATTTCGAGGCTCTGACCGAGAACGGCATGATCGACCCGGCCGATCATGAGCTCTTCCAATTCGCTGAGAGCGCGGAGGAGGTGTGGACCAAGCTCCTCGCCCGCGGCTTGACCGCGGTCTAGCGGTCCTGCTGTTGCCTGGACTCCAACAATCCGGCGCAGGTCTGGAGCTTACCGAGATGCCCTCTCGAATCGAGGATTACGCCCTCATCGGCGACTGCGAGACCGCCGCTCTCGTCGGGCGCGATGGTTCGATCGACTGGCTGTGCTGGCCGCGGTTCGACTCGGGCGCCTGCTTCGCGGCCCTGCTCGGAACGCCGGAGAACGGACGCTGGCAGATCGCTCCGGCCGACTCAGGCGCGCGCGTTGCCCGCCGCTACCGGGACGGGACGCTCATCCTGGAAACGGAGTTCGACACCGCCGATGGGGCGGTTACGCTGATCGACTTCATGCCCCTGCGTGGCGTCGGCTCGGACCTCGTCCGCCTCGTGGTCGGCCGGCAGGGCCGTGTAACGATGCGGACCGAAGTCGTGATCCGCTTCGACTACGGCTCTGCCGTCCCCTGGGTCACGCAGCTCGAGGACGGGACCGGACTGCGGGCCGTGGCGGGTCCCGACATGGTCGTGCTGAGGACGCCGACACGTCTTCGCGGAGAGGACCTGAAGACGGTTGGCGAGTTCACCGTCGGACCTGGCGAGATGGTCCCCTTCGTGCTGACCTATGCTCCGTCACACCTTCCGGTGCCGCAAGCGCTCGATCCAGAGGCGGCGCTGGGCGGCACGGAGGAGTTCTGGCGAGGCTGGTCCTCACAGTGCCAGCACACAGGGCGGTGGCATGAACCCGTGCTTCGATCGCACATCACGCTCAAGGCACTGACCTTTGCTCCCACGGGGGGAATTGTGGCCGCGCCGACGACGTCGCTCCCGGAGCAAATCGGCGGGCCGCGCAACTGGGACTACCGCTTTTGCTGGCTTCGCGACGCCACCTTCACCCTGATCTCGCTCATGGACGCCGGCTACTACGAGGAGGCGAAGGCCTGGCGCGACTGGCTGCTGCGGGCCGTCGCCGGCAGCCCGTCGCAAATCCAGATCATGTACGGGCTTGCCGGCGAGCGGCGCCTTTCCGAGTGGGAGGTACCTTGGCTGGCCGGCTATGAGGGCTCGCGGCCCGTGCGCGTCGGCAACGCCGCCCAAAGCCAAATCCAGCTCGACGTCTTCGGCGAGGTCATGGACGCCCTGCATCAGGCCCGACGGGGAGGACTTGAAACGACCGAGCCGGGTTGGGCCTTGCAGCGGGCGTTCGTCGGGCATCTCGAGACCATCTGGAACGAGCCTGACGAGGGGATCTGGGAGGTCCGTAGCGGACGACGCCATTTCACGCACTCGAAGGTGATGGCCTGGGTTGCGCTCGACCGGGCGATCCGAGGGATCGAGGAGTTCGGCCTCGACGGCCCGCTCGAGCGCTGGCGCAGGCTGCGTAGCCACATCCACGAAGAGGTTTGCCGAAACGGCTTCGATGCAGACCTCGGCAGCTTCGTGCAGTCCTATGGCTCGCGGCATCTCGACGCGAGCCTGCTGATGCTCGCGCTGGTCGGGTTCCTGCCCCCGAGCGATCCTCGCATTCGAGGCACGGTGGCTGCTATCGAACGACGCCTCCTCATCGAGGATACGTTCGTCCTGCGCTACGACACCGAAGAAGCCTCGGACGGGCTGCCCCCGGGCGAGGGAGCATTCCTGGCGTGCAGCTTTTGGCTTGCCGACAACCTGGTCCTGCTCGGTCGCGACGAGGAGGCCCGCGGTCTGTTCGAGCGTCTTTTGGCCCTGCGCAACGATGTCGGCCTGCTCGCTGAGGAGTACGACCCGGTGGCGCGCCGGCAAGTGGGCAACTTCCCGCAGGCGTTTTCGCATATCGCCCTCGCCAACACCGCGCGCAACTTGACGCAAACAAGCAAGCCCGCCGAGGAGCGCTCAGCAAAGTTGCGGTGATCGGCCACCGGCTCCGGCCGCGGCGCGCCTGCACGCCCGAATGAGCGAGCCGCCCCGGAGCTGCGGTCTGCAGTGGGAACTCGAGGCTGTCAGGATGTCGGCGTCGGTGTTCGACATTGCATCTTGACCTTCCAACCGTTGGAAGGTGCATGATTCTGTCATCCTACGAATGGAGGTTCCAAAATGTGTGGATGCTCAAGTGGGCGGCAGCAGACCAGCCAAGTCGACGCCAACCTGGACCCGAATGCTCTGACCTTTCGGGTCGAGGACATGACTTGCGGGCACTGCGCCGGGACGATCAAGAAGGCGATCGAGACCGGACTGCCGGGGACCACGGTCGATGCGGATCCGCAATCGAAGCTGGTTTCCGTCAAGGGTGCGTCCAGCTTCTCCAAGCTGCGCGACCTCGTGGTCCAGGCCGGCTATACGCCGTCAGCATCGCCGCTCAAAGCTGCTTGATCGTCTCGCCGACGGCCGATGGGAGATGGATCCGGGCCGCCGAGGCGGCCCGGATCGGTTCGGGTGATCACCTTCCCTTAGAGGGCTCCATGCTGTGCATGCACGTCCTTCCTAAGCGCCGGCGAGATCCAAGCTAAGACCCCGTCGCTGCGAAGATCTGGGCATTCGCCGGTCCCTCAACCTCAAGATATCCAGCAAGGCCGCGCTCCACGCGTGAGAGGGCGTGATCGACGAGGACGAACCGCCTGGCACCTCGAGCTTCAGTTCGGCGATGGCCCCCGACCCGACCGGAACCGACATCGTGGCGACGTCGCGTAGGGGCTTGGATGTCGCGAGCCGAAGCCGTACACCCGGTCGAAGATCTCGCCGATGACATGGAAGGACGAGGTGTAGTTGGGTCCGCCGACCCCGAAGAAGATACGTACCGTCTCCCCCACTTTGGCCTTCAACGGGCGAAGGGTCGTGAGCGCGCCGACCGAGCCGTTGAGGACGAAATATTCGGGCCGCTCGTTCAGCATTTTCTCGTAGCTCGGGTCGAGAACGCCCGCCGTGCCGAACGGCTGCTCCGTGTAGATTTCGCCCTGAACGACGTAGAACTCCCGATCGACCGGCGGCAGGCCCCCCTCCGGTTCGACCAGGATCAGCCCGTACATGCCGTTGGCGACATGCATCACCACGGGCGGCACGGCGCAGTGGTAGATATAAAGCCCTGGGTTGATCGCCTTGAACGGAAGCCCTTCGTCTCGCCAGGAGCGGCCGTGGTCGCCTCCGCGCCGCCGCCCGGGCCGGTCGCTGCATGGAAATCGACGTTGTGCAGGAGCGCGCTGTCCTCACGGTTCTTGAGCGTCACCTCCACCGTGTCGCCGACCCGCACGCGCATCGTCGGGCCCGGAACCGTCCCGTTGAAGGTCCAATAGCGGAAGCGGGTGTTGCTGTTGGCGTCAAGGCGGCCTTCAAGCTCGATCGTCTCCAGCTCGATGCGCACGGTCTGCGGACCGCGCGCTCCAATCGGCGGAGGAACGTGCGTCGGATCGCACCCGATATCGGCGCCCTCCGGCATCACGGGGTAGACGCGCTGGCTGTAGCTACCGGCGCCCGGCGCACCATGCGCGGTCGGGGTTCGCGTGGGTCGCGTCTGCGCCGGTGCAGATGTCGACCCGGCGACAAGCCCGGCGGCACTCAGCGCAGTCGAAGCGCCCGCACCCCCTACGGCGCCAAGAACGGCGCGTCGCGAGAGCGGGGCGGTTTCGGTCGTGCCTACTGATGCCGTCGCGGCAGTCTTCGGTCGCGCTGCGAAGTGGTCGTCGGTGCTCATCACTCCTCCAGTTCCCTGCATTAAAAGGCCGCATCCCAGTCGAGGGCGCAATCACCTGAGTGAGGTCCCGGCGCATCTAGCGATGCTCAGTCCGGCGTTGTGCCACGGCCGCCTCACGTCGGTCGTGCATCTCGGCCCGCAGACCCCGGCTCGCCATGAGCATCTCGGTCACGAACGCCGCGAGCGCGCCGATCGTGCAAAGGATAGCCAACCCGAACAGGATGAACAGAACCGATGCCACCGTGCTGTTGCGCAAAGCGCCAAGGAACAGGACGAGCGTCGCCCCACTGGTCGCTCCTCCGCCAAGCGCCCCGAGCACGACCGCCACGTCGAGCACCAGAGATCGTGTGCGGTGATACGACAGCTGATCCGTGAGGCGGCCGGCCTCCTCGGGGGCGGCTCTTTCGAGTGCCTGCGCGAGCTTGTTCACTCGGTCCGCCACCCGCGCGAGCCGAGTCGAGAACACGTTGAGGAGCGCTGCAATCCCGGACAGCAGGAACACGGGCGTCAACGCCACCTGAATGATATGGGTGACGCTGTCGAGGGATGAGGGATGGCCGAAGTCAGTGCCTGGCATGAGGCAGTCCGTCTGACTCAAAGCCAGCGTGCGAAAGAGCCCAGCAGCCTCGACCTTCTCGAGTGACCAGGCCGGATCCCATGGCGATCAAAGCCTGTCGAGGCGGCCGCCATCGACCCTGAGGGCGGTCCCCGTGATGAAGGCGGCGTCCTCGGACGCGAGGAACGCGACCGCAGCCGCGATATCCTCGGGGCGCCCGACGTCCTTAGGGTCGATCTTCTTGGCTCCGGACTTCACGTTCGGATTGTCCCAGAGCATGGGCGTGTCGATCGCGCCGGGCAGGACGACGTTGGCGCGGATGCCCTTCGCCTTGCCCTCGATCGCAGCCGACCGGGTCAATGAAACCACAGCAGCCTTGGCGGCGGCTTAAGGCGCGACGAGCGGCGAGGTCATGACCGCGTGAATGCTCGAGACGTTCACGATCGCGCCGCCTGCCGTCATGGTGAGGAACGCCTGCTTGGTGAAGTGAACGGCGCCGAGGAGATCGACGCCGATGACCGTCTGCCAGTCCTCGGCCGTGTACTGCTCGAGCGGCTTGAACAGCATCACCCCCGCGTTGTTGACGACGATATCCAGGCGACCGAACCGGTCGAGCGCGCTTTGGGTCACGGCCTGAACTTGGCTCTCGACAGCGACGTCGCAGGCGGCGCTAAGCGCATCCGGCGCACCGCTGTCTTTCAGTTCGTCGGCGACGGCCTCGTTGGTACGGCGAGCCGCGACCACCACCCGGGCGCCCTCGGCTGCCAAGCGCTTGGCGACGGCCAACCCGATGCCGCTGGTGCCGCCCGTGACGATGGCGACCTTGCCGCGGAACCGCATGACTCAGGCCTCCACATCTTCAAGAATGTTCCCGGCATGGTGCTGGTGTCCGCGCTCGTGATAGCGCCGCATCCAGTCGCGCCGGCGTCGGGCAAAGGGCTCGTCGGTCTCGCTCGGCAGGACGACGGGCACGTTTAGGCACACGCTCTGGGCCGGCAGCACGTCGCCCCAGGCGCGGATCAGGTCCTTGTAGGCGCGCCCCACTGCCCGAATATTGCGATCGAGATCGTAGAGGCCGAGCGGGTTGACATTGCCGTTGTCCTCGCGAAGGGCGGTGTCCCAGTCGACCTGATCGGTCAGCGAGTACCAGGTAAAGCCGACGATCGGCACGCCCGTGTTGCGCACCCGCAGCACGTTTGCCCACTGCTTCCAGAGCCAGTTGACGGCCTCGTCCCCGTTCGGTCCCTCGTTCATGTTGGTCTCGGTGTGCATCACGGGCAGCTTGTAGCGGTCGAAATACTGCCGCGTGATCTCGTCGTACCCGAAGACGTCGCCCGACCCCCAGGTCCGCCCGTCCGCCGCCACACGATGCTCGTTCGTGACGTAGTAGTCGTTGCCCATGATGCAGTGATGCCGCAGCGGAGAGTGCCGGAGGAAGAAGTGGTACTCCTCCCGGGTCATGCCGTTGTCCATCAGGTACTCGTACATCTTGGAGGCAACCTGATAGCCGTAATTGAGGTCGAGCGAGAGGAACCGGCGCGCGTTCCTAAGCTCTGCCGGCCCGATGGCCTTCGGCTCCTCGGCATGGAAGTACTCTGACGACTCACTCTGGACGAAGATGGCGTCCGGCCGCACATCGAGGATCGCCGCCATGGCGAGCACGTTTGCCTTGACGATGTGCTTGAGCGCCGTGACGAAGGCGCGGTCGCTGGCAAGCTCTTCGTTCCACCAGCCGTAAAGCGCGGAGAAGGTGGCGCAGATGAACATCTCATTCACCGGCGTGTAGAGCTGAACCCACGGGAATCGTTGGGCGAACGCGCGGGCGTATTCGGCAAACAGGCCAGGGAAGTCGAGGTTCTGGAAGTCGCCGACCCAGTCCGGCACGCCGAAGTGACAGAGGTCGACGACCGGGACCACGTCGGTCTCTTTCAGGGACCCGAACGTGAGGTCCGAGAATTCCCAGTCGTAGCGAGCAGGACCAAGCCAGGTCTTATGGATCGGCGGACCATACCGCAGGAAATGGATGTCGAGGTCCTTCAGGAGCTCGAAATCCGTCCGCCAATGCTTGTAGTGGCCGCACTTCTCCATCTCGTCGACGCGGGTGCGCCCGTTGTTGATGGTGGGGTAACTATTCTCAATGCCGGTCGCGAACATGAACCATGGTGCGGGCATCGCGCTCCCCTTGATGCGTCTGGCCAGTGGACAGCCGCTTGCACGGCCTGCACCTTACAAGAGATCGGCGATGTCTTCAGTGGTGGCCCGGCACCACCGTCGGCGAGCGGCTTTCGATGGTTGAGCAGGGACGGTCCCGCTCACCGTAATGGTGGGTCGGTCCGCGCGTCTGTTACGTCAACGCACCCGCGTCTCCTTGATCCGCATCAAGGTGCGAAAAGCTGGAAACGGCTTTCCCGGGGCGTTCGCACGAGGACCGCCTCTATCTACTGGGCAGCTGAAAGACCGCCGATGACCCGTGACGAAATTCTCTCAGCATCCTCGATGCCCTAGCCAGCCCGAGCTACCCGAAGGTGCATTAGGAGGCTAGGACGATGCGCTGCGGCGCTGCGTGGACGAGATCGACGGCCTGGGCCGCACCTCGGCTGAAGGCCGCAGCAAGTGCTACGGGCACAGGTCCCTTTCCAGTTCGGAGTCGGGTCGTGAGGCAAGGTCATGGCAGCCGTCGCATGGGGAAGCGTTCTCTCTGGATGCTTGCCAGCCGGTCCCTCATCGCCGTCGCCTTCGTCGGGGTCTGCGCGCCCCAGGCTGTCGCGCAGTCTGGCGGCCACGCCGAGCACCATCCCGGCACGACGGCCGGCACCCCCGACGCACCCCCCACCTCAGCGCCAGCAACCCCGACCGCTCCGCCAAGCAACCCGCCTGCGGGCGTTTCGAGCACCCAGCCGCCGATGCCCGGAATGGGTTCGGGTGGTCCCGGCATGGGGGGCGGTATGGGTGCCGGCGGTGCCATGGGCGGAATGATGGGCGAGATGATGGGCCGCCCGCGCAAGGAGTTCTATCCCTCCCTGATGGACGTCCCGGCCTTAACGGCCGAGCAGCGCCAAAGCCTGGAGGCCCAGGCGCGCATCCAGATCAGCGCCGGGACGGACGGAATCGCGAGCGCCGAGAATGCGCTCCGGCATGCCAACGCCGCCGGAGACGCGGCCGCGGCTGAGCAAGCCACTTCACGTCTCCGTGACGCTCTCAATCAGGTGAAAAGCGGCGCCACGACGCTCCGGTCGCTCACGGAGGGAAAGCCGCCACAGCAGATCGCGCAGGACTGGTTCAAGACCCAGCTGAACATCCCGACCGGCGTCCCAACACATGGGATCAGCGGACCCCTTGGCCTGTCGTGGTTCCACGTCATCACGATGTCGCTCGTCGCAACGTTCGCCGCGGCCATGCTCGCCATCTATCTGGTCCGCATGCGCCGCGCGAACGCCCTCGTGAACCGCCTGACGAGCGCCACCCCTGTCCCGGCCACATCCGCCGTCCCTGCACCCCCGGCCGCGGCCCCGCCCGTGCCGCCGGTATCGCCTTCGGCGAGGGTCGCGGCTGCCCCGGCCGCCGTGGCTCCGAGCGCTGCCCCTGCCGCAGTTGCCCCGGGTCCCGGAGGCGCGCCAGCAACGCCTGCGTCGGCCGCCAAGCCAACCCCGGGCAAATTATGGAAAGGCAAGCTTCGGGTCGCCGCCATCTTTCCCGAAGCGACGGGGGTCAAGACTTTCCGGCTCAGAGACCCCGGAGGCGGGCCGATCCCCTTCACCTTCGTGCCCGGCCAGTTCCTGACCTACTCGGCGGAGATCGACGGCAAGCTGGTCCGGCGCTCCTACACGATTGCGTCCTCGGCCGCGCAGACAGCCTATGTCGAGACCACCATCAAGCGCGAGGAGCCGGGCATCTTCTCCGACCACATGCACGACCACGTGGTCGAGGGCGACCTGGTCGACGTGATGGGGCCGTCGGGGGTTTTTACCTTCACTGGGGCGGAAGCCGACAGCGTCGTCCTGATCGGGGGCGGCGTCGGCGTCACGCCGTTGATGGCCGCCATCCGCTACCTCTTCGACACCGCTTGGCCCGGCGAGATCTTCCTCGTCTATGGGGCTCAGACCACGGCGCACTTCATCTTCCGGGACGAGCTCGAGTTCCTGCAACGCCGCATGCGCAACCTGCACGTGGCTGCCACGATGGCGCGCGCGGCGGGCACGCACTGGATGGGGGCGGAAGGCCACATCACGAAGGAGTTCCTCGCCCTATCCGTTCCCGAGATCGTCAAGCGACGCGTCCACCTCTGCGGCCCGCCCGGCATGATGGAGGCGATGAAGAAGCTTCTGGCGGAGCTCGGCGTCCCGCCCGAACAGGTGAAGACCGAGGCCTTCGGACCGGCTCTAGGCGCCGTACCCCCGCCCGGCGCCACAGTCATCGCGCACATCGGCGCTCCTTCACCCGCTCCCGCCGGCGCGCCGCCACCCCCGGCCGCGATCGGGCCGGCGACCGCGACGGTCCGCTTCGCGCGGTCGAACAAGACCGCCCCTCTTCCTCCGGACAGGAGCGTGCTGGAGGTCTCCGAGGATATCGGCGTGAACATCGACTACTCGTGCCGGGTCGGCATCTGCGGCGTGTGCAAGACCCAGCTTCTCGAGGGCAAGGTGACCATGGAAGTCGAGGAGGCCCTGACGCCGGAGGACAAGGCGAGGGGCATCATCCTGGCCTGCCAGGCCAAATCGATCGGCAACCTGGTCGTCGAGGCCTGACATGAGCCGGACCGAACGGCTGACCGTCGAAGTCGTCCTCACCCTCCTCCTGTTCCTGGTCCCGGCCTTCGTTCTGCATACGTCGCCGCGCTTCGCCGGGAGCCTGGCGGGCTTTGCGCTGGGCGTTGCCGCAGCCACCCTGATGGTCTCGCTGCTGATCTATCCTCTTGCCAAGTACAGCACCCGCCTCAAATCATGGATCACCCGGGTCGCGCCGATGGGTGCGCTGCTCACGTTTCACGTCTACGCGGGAGTGTTCGGTGCCTTCCTGGCCATCCTGCACACCGGGCACAAGTACCAGAGCCCGCTGGGCATCGCTCTCGTGACCGCCATGCTCGTCGTCGTCGCCACGGGGGTCGTCGGGCGCTACTACCTTCCCGAGACGTCGGCCGAGCTGCGGGAGGAGCAGTCGCGGCTCGCGACCTTGCGCTCCGCCTACGACCGGACAGCCGCGGCGTTCGCCGAGCGGCAGGCCCTTGAGGATGCAGCGGCCGCCGGCATCAGCGCGCCGGCCCTGCGGGATGTGTCGGTCCGCCAGCTCGTGGAGGGCATCGCTGACCTCGAATACGCCGTCGGCTCCCGAGAGGCGATCAAGAAGACATTCATGCGCTGGATCGTGGCGCATGTGGTCGCGGCGATCCTCATGTATCTGCTGCTGATGCTCCACATCGCCGGCGAGATCTACTACGGACTGCGGTGGCTCTCGTGAGGAAGCTCAGCCTTTTATATACGGTGCTGATCACCATCGCGGTCGTGGGCGGCATGACGGCGGTCGTCGCCTTGTACCGCTCGGGTTCGGCGTCGGTTCCAGGCTGGCCGACCTCCTTCCAGCCCGGCCCCCTCTCGGCGAAGCACGCGTTCCTCGGCGACAAGTGCGAAGCGTGTCACACGCCAACGAAGGGCGTCGAAGCCACCGCTTGCATCACGTGCCATTCCACCGCCGCTGCTGACCTTGGCAAGCAGCCGACTGCGTTTCACGCCAACGTTCAGGATTGCCGGGGCTGTCACGTGGAGCATGACGGGGCCGCCCGCCCGACCAAAATGGATCATGCGGCGCTCCTGCGGATCGGATCCCATCTCGCTGTCGGCGCCTCAGGTCATCCAGGCGTGTCGCGCCAGATGATCGACGACATGGCTGCGTTCCTGGGGGTTCCCGTGTCCCAGTCGGCCGAGAAGAATGCCCTGAACTGTGCGAGCTGCCACAGCAACCAAGACCCGCACAAGCAGCTCTTCGGGCGCGAATGCGCCACGTGCCACGAGACCGGCACATGGCGGATAGCATCATTCCTGCACCCATCCCCGACGTCGAAGGACTGCGCGCAATGCCACCAGGCGCCGCCAAGCCACTACATGATGCACTTCGAGATGGTGTCCAAGAGCATTGCCGGCCAGGAGCATGCGAACGTCAGCCAGTGCTATCTGTGCCACAAGACCAATTCGTGGAACGACATCAAAGGGGTCGGTTGGTACAAGCACCACTGACAGGATCGACTTGCAGCAGTTTCAAGGAAGCCGGTGTCGCGCGCCGCGAAAGGCGGGCTCAGAGCGTCCCGATTCATGCCGTCGGGTTCGGACAGGTAGCCGCGGGTCGCGGCGTGTCCACACGACCCGGGAGGAGCGACACTCATCGCAAGCTGTGTTTCGGCGTGCAAGTTTAGGTCTGACTCAGTTTCGCTGCAGGTTGGGGCTGTTCTGACGCTGGTTTCCAGAAGGAATCAGCACGATGAAGCAGCGATTTCGGCCAGCCAGCCTGGTTCCCTCAGGATTGATGGTCGACGGAATCGCGATCGAAGGCGATCGTGTTGTCGTCCGAGTTCGGGCCGCCGTCGGCGCCTGTCCATGTCCTGATTGTGGGGCGATCTCACAACGGATCCAAAGCCGGTATTGGCGGCGAGCAAAGGACCTGCCGCTCAGCGGCCGACGCGTCGAACTCCAGGTCCTCGTCCGGCGCTTTCGGTGCGATGCGGTCCTATGCGGCCGCCAGATCTTTGCAGAGCGCTTTGGTGACCGCATCCTCGCGCCACGAGCACGCCGGACGGATCGTCTCGATCATATCGTCCAGCATCTCGGGCTCGCGTTGGGCGGCCGACCCGGAGCGAGTTTTGCCGCCAGGATGATGCTGCCGGTCAGCAACGATACGCTGCTGCGCGTGGTCCGGCAGCGTGCGCGGGTGCCGAGCGACCCATTACGCGTGATCGGTATCGATGACTTCGCGTGGCGGCGCAATCACCGCTACGGCACGATCGTCTGCGACCTCGAACGCCGCCGGCCGGTCGTCCTGCTTCCTGACCGGGAGCCGGCGACATCGGAAGCTTGGCTCCTCCGTCAGCCGCTTATCCATACCGTTGCCCGTGACCGTGGCGGGGGCTACGGCGAGGCGGTGGCGCGTGCCTTGCCGCAGGCCGTCCAGGTTGCCGACCGCTGGCACCTGATGGAGAACGCCAGCCGCGCTTTCCTCGACGCCGTGCGCAAGTCGATGCGCCAGATCCGCGGCGCCATCGGCGCCACCGTCGTCAACCCCGCGCTCCTGACGGCGGCGGAGAAGCTGCAATATGACGGGTATCTGCGGCGCGAGGAGACAAACGCAGCGATCCTCGCGCTGTGGCAGGAGGGCGTGCCGATCAAACAGATCGTCAGGCGCACGGGCCATCACCGCCAGACCGTCAGGCGGATCGTCCGCGGCGAGCGCAGCGACGTCT
>NZ_LSKN01000129.1:0-238 GCF_001557075.1 Methylobacterium sp. CCH7-A2 | reverse complement strand
TCCTCGTCAACAATGCCGGCATCCAGTTCGTCGCGCCGGTCGAGGAATTCCCGGTTGAAAAATGGGACGCGATCCTGGCGATCAACCTCTCCGCCGCCTTCCACGCCATCCGGGCCGCCCTGCCCGGCATGAAAGCGCGTCGCTTCGGCCGCATCATCAACACGGCCTCCGCCCATGCGCTCATCGCCTCGCCGTTCAAATCGGCCTATGTCGCCGCCAAGCACGGCATCGCCGGGCT
>NZ_LSKN01000128.1:0-218 GCF_001557075.1 Methylobacterium sp. CCH7-A2 | reverse complement strand
GGGCGCGCCCGCCTGCGCGGTCCAGGCGGCGATGCTGGCGAGCGCCTCTGGCGCCGGGTCGCTCGGCCGGAAGGTCAGCCCCGGCAGGGCTTCCGCGAAATGGACCGCGTGCTCGCCCGAGCCGCTGGCGATCTCGAGCACCGTTCCCGTCGGCGGTAGCACGGATCGCAGCACGGCGAGGATCGCGTCGCGGTTGCGCGCGGCGGCGGGAGCATGAA
>NZ_LSKN01000127.1:0-1100 GCF_001557075.1 Methylobacterium sp. CCH7-A2 | reverse complement strand
TGCGCGAGAGCATGTCCCGGCCGAGCCGGTCCGAGCCGAGCAGGAACAGCGTGCCACCCTCGGGCGGGCAGACGAAATGCAGATTGCCGGGAATGAGGTTCCAGAAACGGTATTCCTCGCCGCGGCAGAAGAAGCGCAGGGGCTGCGGGCGGCTGCGATCGACGTCGTATTCGCGCTTCAGGTTCTCCATATTGAGGCGCTGCGTGTAGGGGTAGACGAAGGGGCCGAGGAAGCGCCCCTCGTGGAAGAGATGCACCTCCTGGCGCGGGGCGCGGATGAAGTCGGTGTTGCGCGTGGTGTAGTGGTAGGGCGCCAGGAATTCGGCAAAGGCCGCCATCGCATAGATGACGATGATGACGACGCCCGAGACCAGCGCGAGCTTGTGGCGGCGGAACTTCCACCACATCAGCTGCGACTGCGAGGCGAGATAGACGCGCTCCTGCTCGGGCGTCATCACCTCGACGGCGTTCGGTTCGAACGGCGCCGTGGAGGCCGTGTGCGGCAGCGGTGCGCCATCGGGTGGCAATCCCAAAGCCGGCGAAGGCGGTGTCGCGGCCTGGTTCACTTGGTCGCCTCGCCCTGCAGGCGGATCCGCGGATCGAGGATCGCCAGCGCGATGTCGGAGATCAACACGCCGATCACGGTCAGGAAGGAAAGGAACATCAGGAAGGAGCCGGCGAGATACATGTCCTGGCTCTGGAGGGCGCGGATCAGCAGCGGACCGGTCGTCTGCAGAGAGAGGACGATGGCTACGATCTCGGCGCCGGAGACGATCGAGGGCAGGATGTCGCCGATGTCGGAGACGAAGAAGTTCAGCGACATGCGCAGCGGGTATTTGCGCAGCGCCTTGCCGGGCGGCAGGCCCTTGGCACGGGCGGTGACGTAGTACTGCTTCTGCAACTCGTCGAGGAGGTTGGCACGCACGGCGCGGATCATCCCGGCCGTTCCGCCGGCACCGATGATGATCACCGGAATCCACAGGTGCTCCAGCACCGAAGCAGCCTTGGCCCAGCTCATCGGCTGGTTGAGATATTGCGGATCGACCAGGCCGCCGATCGAGGTGCCGAACCAGACATTGGCGAAATACATGAAGACCAGCG